>JAEWFB010000486.1 GCA_023389095.1 Actinomycetes bacterium | reverse complement strand
CCGCCACGGTGGCCGCCACCACGGCGGTGGCGACCGTGGCCGCGACCGCGAGCACGCGGTGACGTCGCACCTCAGGCATCGTCACCCTCGTCGTGGGAGCGACGCAGGTAGAGGCGGTTGCCGTCCGGTCCGGTCCACTCGACCTGGGCCACGCCCGCCACGGCGCCATCGCCGACCCGGCTCGGGTCGGCCCAGTAGCCGGCGTTGGGGTTGCGGAAGAACGTCGCCCACAGCTGCCCGCGGTGGTCGGCGAAGAGGTTGTTGTGGCCGGCGCCCACCCCGGCGGTCCACCGCTCGCTGTAGGGGCCCTCGAAGTGGTCCGAGACCGCCATGATCGCGTCGTACTGGTACTGGACGCGGCCCGCTCCGGGGTTGTCGTAGGCGTAGCGGGTGGTCCCGTCGGGCTGGGTCGAGGTGCGGTCCCAGGCGGACTGGACCAGGTAGTACTTCCCGTCGTACTCGAACACGTACGCCCCCTCGAGGTAGGGCTCCGGGGCGTAGGGGGTCTGCTGGAACGTCGGCAGGTTCGTCGTCGGGACGATGTCCTCCATGTCGTCGCGGAACCTGGCGCGTAGTAGTTGTTGTGCAGCACCAGCCAGGCCTCGTCGCCCTCGCTGAACATCCCACCGTCGATGTGGTGGTAGGCACCCGGCTTGATGAAGCCCGGCCCGCCGATGAACGGGTCACCGAACGGCTTGGTGAGGTTGCCCTCCGCGAGCCGGTAGGGCCCCTCGGGTCCCCCCTCGCTGATGAGCAGGAAGGAGCCGACCTTCTGGGAGTGGTCTCCCATGCAGGCGACGATGTACCAGGTGTCGCGGAAGTAGTGCAGCTCCGGGGCCCAGGCCTGGCCGCGCTTGCCGAACTGCTGGTCGTACCAGTACCCCTGCCACGGCGCGACGACGGTGCGACCGGGCCGGTTCTCGTCGACGAACTCCGGGGACCACACCTTCCCCTTCTCGGCCCCGGGCCGGAAGCCGGTCGTGTCGGCGAGGCGCCAGGGGCCGTGCAGGGACGGCGCTGTCCACACGAACAGGCCGTCGTTCCACGGTCCGGCGGCGCTGAGCCCCGGGACCCGCGTGGTTCCGGTGGCGACGTAGAGCGGTCGGCCGTCGACCCGGAAGCAGTTGACATAGGTGTCCCGCATCCACACCCGGCCCAGCTCCTCGTCGCGCGGCCGCAGCTCGAGGGGCAGGACGAAGGAGTTGTCGTCGCGCGGCCACAGGTCGGGGCGGACGTCGGCGACCCCGTACGGACGCGGCTGGGGCCAGTTGGCCGGGTAGTTCCGCGTCGGGGGCGGCACCTTCGGCTGTCCCGCGGACGCCGGCGCGAGGGCGGCGTGGGCGACCCCGGACGGCAGCGCGGCCGCTCCCACCACACCGGCCGCCCCTGCGATCAGAGATCGCCGTCCGACATGGAACCCGTTCTCGCCACTACTCATTCGACGCAACCTCCAGTTCGGGCGGGACGTCGGTGACCCGCTTCGTCGAACCCAACCACGATGTTTTCCGACGGTGAACAGGCGACAGATATGGAAATCGCACGGCCCCACAGCAGCGACCTTGACTTGATACCCCATAGGGGTATCTTGGAGGTATGGACAGCCACACCCACGCGCACACCGGCGCACCTCCCGCGCCCTCCCGGTCCGTCTCCCCCGCACCCTCCAGCCGTGACGGCGTCGAGTGGACCTGTCCCATGCACCCGGAGATCCGCCGACCCGGCCCGGGGTCGTGCCCGATCTGTGGGATGGCCCTCGAACCGGTCACCGTGACCGCGGACAGCGGACCCAACCCCGAGCTGGCCGACATGACCCGCCGGTTCGTGGTCGCCGTCGTCCTCAGCATCCCCGTGCTCGTCCTGTCGATGGGGCGCGACCTGGTCCCCGCCCTCGAGGACGCCATCTCCACCACGGCGGCCAACTGGGCCCAGCTCGTGCTGGCCACCCCTGTGGTGCTCTGGGCGGGTGGGCCGTTCTTCCAGCGGGGGTGGACCTCCGTCCGCACGATGAAGCTGAACATGTTCACCCTCATCGCGATGGGCACGGGCGTCGCCTGGCTGTTCAGCGTCGTCGCGACCGTCGCGCCGGGGCTGTTCCCCGAGGCATTCCGGATGGACGGCGCCGTCGCGGTCTACTTCGAGGCCGCCTCGGTCATCACCGCCCTCGTCCTGCTCGGGCAGGTCCTCGAGCTGCGTGCCCGCGAGAGCACCTCAGGCGCCATCCGCGCCCTGCTCGACCTCACCCCCCAGACCGCGCACCGCCTCGAGGAGGGCGGCGCCGAGGCCGACGTCACCCTCGACGAGGTCCAGGTCGGCGACCTGCTGCGGGTACGACCGGGCGAGTCCGTCCCCGTCGACGGCGTCGTGCAGGACGGCCGGTCGACCGTGGACGAGTCGATGGTGACCGGGGAGTCCATGCCGGTCACCAGGACGATCGGGGACGACGTCATCGGCGGCACCGTCAACCAGACCGGGTCGCTGGTGATGCGCGCCCGGAGCGTCGGGCGGGACACGATGCTCGCCCGGATCGTGCAGATGGTCGCCGAGGCCCAACGCTCCCGTGCGCCGATCCAGCGCATGGCCGACCGCGTCTCGGCGGTGTTCGTGCCCGCCGTCATCGGGGCCGCCGTCATCGCCTTCGCCGTCTGGGCCACCGTCGGACCGGAGCCGCGGCTCGCGCACGCCCTCGTCGTCGCCGTCAGCGTCCTCATCATCGCCTGCCCCTGTGCGCTCGGCCTGGCCACGCCAGTCTCGATCATGGTCGGCGTCGGCCGCGGCGCCTCCCTCGGGGTCCTCATCAAGAACGCCGAGGCCCTCGAGCTCATGGAGAAGGTCGACACCCTCGTCGTCGACAAGACCGGCACCCTCACCCAGGGGCGCCCGTCGGTGACCCACGTGGCGGCCGCCGGCGGTTTCGACGACGACGAGGTGCTGCGGCTGGCGGCGGCCGTCGAGCGGCCCAGCGAGCACCCGCTCGGCACGGCCGTCGTGCGTGCCGCTGCCGACGCCGGGCTCACCGTCCCGGACGTCACCGACTTCGACGCACCGGTCGGCAAGGGCGTCACCGGCACCGTCGGCGGGCGCCGCGTGCTCGTGGGCAGCCGGGGCTTCCTGGCGGCCCAGGGCGTCGACACCACGGTCATGGACGCCGAGGCAGACCGGCTGCGCGCCGACGGCGCCAGCGCCGTGTACGTCGCGGTCGACACGACGGTCGCAGGCGTGCTCGCCATCGCCGACCCCGTCAAGAACACCACTGCCGATGCGCTGGAGGCCCTGCGTGCGGACGGGATCGAGGTCGTCATGCTCACCGGCGACAACCAGGTCACCGCCGACGCCGTCGCCCGAAGCCTCGGCATCGACCGCGTCGAGGCCGAGGTGCTGCCCGACCACAAGAGCGACGTCGTCGACGCGCTGCGCTCCGAGGGCCGCGTCGTGGCCATGGCCGGAGACGGCGTCAACGACGCACCGGCACTGACCGCGGCCGACGTCGGCATCGCGATGAGCACCGGCACCGACGTGGCCATCGAGAGCGCCGGCGTCACCCTGCTCAAGGGCGACCTCACCGGCATCGTCCGCACCCGGCAGCTGTCCGCCGCGACCATGTCGAACATCCGGCAGAACCTCTGGTTCGCCTTCGTCTACAACGCCGCCGGCATCCCGCTGGCCGCCGGCGTCCTCTACCCCTCGTTCGGGCTGCTGCTGTCCCCGATGATCGCCGCCGCCGCGATGGCGCTGTCGTCGGTCAGCGTCATCGGCAACGCGCTGCGGCTTCGCACGCGGCGCCTGACCCAGGCCGAGGGCCGGTTCACTTGAGGCCGGCGAGCCTGACCCCGTTGACGATGTACCGCTGGAACACGAGGACGAGGATGATCGTCGGGAGGGCAGCGAGCGTCGAGCCGGCCATGAGCAGGCCCCACTCGTTGCCCCGCGCCGACCGGAAGGTGGCGAGGTACTGCATGATCTGCGTCAGGTCGGGGTTCGACACGACGAGCACCGGCCACACGTAGGAGTTCCAGTAGGCCAGGAACGAGGCGATGCCGACGACGACGAACGGGCCGAGCGACTGCGGCACGAAGATCCGCAGGAAGATCTGCCAGCGCGTCGCGCCGTCGATGAGGGCGGCCTCCTCCACGGCGGAGGGCATGTTGAGGTAGAACTGCCGCAGGAAGAACATCTGCCCGCTGGCGGCGACACCCGGGACGATGAGCACGGCCAGCGTGTCGAGCATCCCGAGCTTGCTGACGACGACGAACGAGGTCAGCAGGATCGCCATGGCCGGGACGAACATCGGCGTGATGCACACGACCCACCAGAGCCGCTTGCCGGCGAACTCGAGGCGCGCGAACGCGTAGGCGGCCATCGAGTTCACGACGAGGCTGGCCGCCGTGAAGATCACGGCCCCGACGAACGTGATCGTCATGGCACGCACGAACGCCGGGTCCTCGAGGATCTGGCGGTAGTTGTCGAGCTGCCACACGTCGGGGAAGAACTGGAACGGGGTGCGCAGCACCTCGGTCTGGCCCTTGAAGCCGGAGATGGCCATCCAGGCGAGCGGGAACAGCGCGGTGACGGCGATGACGACGACGAGGACGTAGGAGAGCAGTCGCCGCGGGGCGTACCAGGAGCGGTTCATCGAGGATCCTTTCGGTGACGCCTCAGGCGTCCGACGACTTCTCGGAGCTGACGACCCGGAAGATGATGATCGAGATGGTGCCGATGACGATGAAGAGCAGCAGCGCCGCGGTCAGCGAGTAGCTCGTCGCGTACGGCGTGGCGTCGCGGAAGCTGTTGAAGATGTAGAGGTTCGGGGTCGTCGTCGCGTTGACCGGGCCGCCGTTCGTCATGACGAGGGGCAGCTGGAACTCCTGGATCGTCAGGGTGACGCCGGTGACGAGCAGGTAGAGGATGACGTTGCGCAGCGACGGGACCGTGATGTAGCGCGTGCGCTGGAGGAAGTTCGCGCCGTCGAGCTTGGCCGACTCGTAGTAGCTGTCGGGGATGTCGAGGATGCCCGCGAGCATGATGAGCGTCGAGACGCCGAAGCCCAGCCAGATGGCCGGGATCGCCACGGCCGGAAGAGCACTGCCCTCCGTGTTGAGCCAGGCCACCGGCCCCTTGCCGAGCAGGCCGATGAACCAGTTCGCGAAGCCCTCGTCCTGGTAGATGAAGACGAAGATGATGGCCGCGACGACGCTCGAGACGACGGCCGGCACGTACACCGTCGTCTTCATGAAGGCCGACGCCCGGCGCGAGAGCGTTGCGATGAAGCTGGCCAGGAAGAGCGCGAGCACGAGGATCGCGGGCACGACCATGAGCGCGAACTTCAGGCCGACCAGCAGGGAGTCGTAGAAGTCCGGGTCAGTGAGGACGTAGCTGTAGAAGTCGAGCCCGACGAACTTGGCGTCCTTGTAGAAGCTGAGCTCGAAGAAGCTGAGGTAGAAGGCGTAGACGAGCGGCCAGAGGACGAAGATGCCGAGCAGCACCGCCATCGGCGCGATCATGAGGTACGCCGTCCGGTTCGAGCGCAGGTGACGCGGCGTCTGGTCCGCGGGGGCGCGTCGGCGACGCCGCCGGGCCCTGCCGCTCGTACCCGCCACCTCCGTGGCCTGGGCCGTGGGGTGCGCCGTCACGTCGATCATCGTCATGGTGTCCTCCGGGGTCGTGCGTCGGTGCCCGCGCATCGGTGCGGTCGTGCCGGTACGGGAGGGGCTGCGGCCGGCGTGTGGCCGAGACCCCTCCCGTACCCCTGGGTGGAGCGGTTCGTCATCCGGCCTTGGGGGCGGTGCCGGCGAGACGCTGCTGCTTGATGACGCGGTCGATGGCGTCGTTCGCGGTCTGCACGGCAGTCGGGATGTCGGCCTTGCCCTTCATGACCGACTCGATCGCGGTGGCGAAGGCGAGGGAGATGTCGAACGGGTAGGCGGGCTCGGCCTTGCCGTGGGCGACGACCTGCTCGCTGATGATCTTCATGAACGGGTCGCTCGTGGCGTCCTTGTCACTGGCCAGGGCCTGGTCGACCGAGGTGCGGACCGTGTACTTGGAGAACCCGCTCTGCTTGAAGAAGTCCGCCATGATCGCCGGGTCACCCGCGAGGAGGTAGTCGACGAACTTCGCAGCCGCCTCCTTGTTCTTCGACTTGGCGTCGACCGTGAGCGTCCACCCGCCGAGGGTCGCCGTCGTCTTGCTCGGGTCGCCGTCGACGGACGGGAACGGCGCGACGGCGGTGTTGGCGATCATCTTCGGGAAGCTCTGCTTGAGCTGGCCGACGGCCCAGGACCCGTTGGCCATCATCGCGACCTGTCCCTGGCCGTACGGCGTGGCGTCGGGGTAGCCGACCTTCGGCTGCTGTGGCATCCAGCCCTTCTGGAAGAGCGTCTGGTAGAGCTGGAAGAGCTTGGTGTAGCACGGGTCCTTCGCGTTGGCGGCGGACCAGTCGTCGTTGACGGGCAGGTGCCCGCAGGCGTTGTACTGCAGTCCCCAGCTCGACCAGCCGAGGTCGGGCGCGACCGACGCGATCGTCATGCCCTTGACGTTGCCCTTCGTCAGCTTCTCGGCCCACGTGAGCAGCTCGTCCCACGTCTTGGGCGGGGTGTTCGGGTCGAGCCCGGCCGCCTTGACGAGGTCCTTGCGGTAGTAGAGGACCGTCGAGGGCTCGACGAGCATCGGGTAGGCGTAGTGCTTGCCGTCGACCTGCACGAAGCTCGCGACGTTGGACTTGATGTCGCTCCACGCCTTGTCGGGGATCATGCCGTCGAGCGGAGCGAACTGGCCGTTGGCGACGCCGGCCGGGATGCCGCCGTAGTTGGTCGTCGCGACGTCGGGCTGGGTGCCCGCGGCCTGGGCCGCCTTGAGCTTCTGGGCCCACGTGTCGCCCGGAACGACCTGCAGCTTGACCTTGACGGCCTTCTGCGAGGCGTTGAACTTGTCGACGTAGGACTTGAACCACTTCTGCTGGTACGGCTCGAACTGCTGCTGCCAGAAGGTGACCTCGGTCGTTCCGCCGTTGTCGCCGCTGCCGCTCCCCCCGGAGCCGCTGCTGCAGCCTGCGAGGACGAGCGAGGCGGACACCGCCGCGGTGGCGACGAGGATCGTGAGTCTCCGTTGACGCATGGTCCTTGCTCCTCTTTTCGATGGGTCGTGCTGTGATCGGATGTCGTGTGTCGTGCGGGTGTTCGTGTCGTGCGGGTCGTGCGCCTCAGGAGGCGCGCCTCAGGTCGGCGCGGTACCAGAGGACGTTGTAGGGGCCCCACTGCGAGATGGTGAAGTAGACGGTGCGCCCACCGTTCGTTACGTACTTCGGGTGCAGGTACGGGGCGTAGAGACCCGGCAGGTCGGCCTGGGTCACGAGCGGGATCGGGTCTCCCCACGGGCCCCACGGCGTGATGCCCTCCCGGATGACGGCCGCCTCCTCGGCGCCGTCGGTGGAGGTCATGAGCCAGCGGTGCAGGTAGTCGCTCCACACGACGGACAGCTCCCCGACAGTCCCGTCGACGACCTTCGTCGCGGCAGCGGGGTCGTGCCCCCACTGCGGCTGTCCGCCCTCGACGCCGGTGAGGTACTCGTAGGCGTCCTGCTTCTCGACGTCCTTCTCGGCGACGCGCATGAGGGCGACGCCGCCGAAGCGTCCGTGGGTGACGCCCCAGAAGTAGAGGGTGCCGTTGAGGTCGGTGACGCTGACCTGGACGAAGTTCGACGTCCCGCCCCACCGCGGCGTCGCGAGCGGGGTCCAGGTCTGGCCCTTGTCGGTGGACCGAGCGAGTCCCGCATAGTTCGTGTCCCACTCTCCGGGGTTACCCCAGTGCCGGACGGACATGTACGCGAGGTACATGGCCCCGTTCGCGGCGAAGCCGTACGTCGGGATGATCGTCATCTCGTCGTTGTCGAGCTTCTTGCCCGGGATCAGCTCCTTGGCCCAGCCCTGCTCGTCGCGAACGTAGCCACCGAAGGTGATCCCGTCGGTCGGGTCGGTGTCGGTGGTCCACGCGAGCGCGTTGGACCGCCACTCGGTGCCCCCGCCGCCGACCTGGTCGGCGTCGCGCTGGCCGAAGGTGTCGCCGAACACGAACCAGGTGCGGCCGTCGAAGTCGAACATCGACCCGAGGTCCTGGCCGACGACCTCGACGTCGGCGGTGTGGTTCATCGAGTCGTGCCCGGTCAGCTGGGCCACCTTGGTCACGTGGTCGACGCCGGTCAGGACGAACGGCGTCGACGCGTCGGCGTCGAGGCGCGGATCGGCCTGCGCCGCAGGCGTGGCCGCGCACGCCGCGGTGGTCGCGATCGCCAGGGCGGCGATGGCGACGGAGGCTCCGAGCACGACCCGCACGTCAGACCGCCACGTCACCGCAGAGGTGCACGCGCAGGCCGAGCGCCTCGAACATCGCGGCCTTGGCGGTCAGCGCCCTGTCGGCGGTCGCGGCGTCGGGGGCGTAGACGACGTTGAGGTGGTTGGCCTTGTGCCGGCCCATGAACTGGTCGCGGTCGACGCCGTGCAGCACCGCATGCATGATCGGCCACTGGCGGTCGGTGGCCTCGAGCCGGCGCTGCGTCTCCTCCGCCGGGAGCTCGATCGCGGAGGCGCGGCCGAGGTCGACGTGGAGCACCCCGTCCATGATGAAGACGCGCGACCAGACGATCTCCCCCGGCTTCGAGACGCCGGAGAGCGTGCCGCCCCCGAGGGGGAAGAACATCGGCGGCTGGCGCATCGAGTAGGACTTGTCGTAGCCGCCGTTGTGCGAGGCGGGGACGGAGCCCGAGATCTCGAAGACCCAGACGAAGTCCTCGCCGTACGTCTCGCCCCAGCGGACGTCGTGCAGCGTGGTCGCGGGGTCCAGGCCCATGGCGTTCCAGACGCGGTTGGTCACGAGGGCGTCGACGGCGACGCCCCAGTCGACCTCGTTGAAGTGCGGCAACGGCTCGCCGGCGTACAGCTCACGCCGGCCGTCGCGGCTCGTCACCGGCGGGCGCTCGCGGTTGTTGAGCAGCCCCTCGACGAGGTCACTGGCGGGCACCGTGTCCTTGAGGCCCTGCTGGTACTGGATGCCGATGGCGTCGAGACCGAAGTCGTCGGCGATGCGCAGTGCGGCGACGTACATCCGGAACTGGCTGCGCAGCTGCGCCTCGGTGAGCTCGGTGGCCTCGTCGGTGCCGAGGTGGAAGGTCAGCCCGGCCTGCTTGAGCCAGGTGTAGACGCCCTCGGCCTCGTCGTCGGTGACCCGGTTCATCTCGGCGACGAGGGCGCTCTGCGAGAGGCGCTCCTTGTAGATCCCGAGCGGGTTGAGCAGCTCGTCGTCGAAGATCGCGTTGTACATCCCCATGCAGCCCTCGTCGAAGACGCCGAGGACGGCCTTCTCGCGGGTGAGCTGCTCGGCGAGGGCGCGCCCGAGCTCGCTCTCGGCGGAGGCCGGCAGGGGCGGCAGGTCGCGCACGTGGCTGGCGTCGTGGACGACCGAACCGTCGGTGAGCCAGGCCTTGAGGCCGTTGCGGGCCCACTCGTCGGTGAAGTCCTCGCTCCACAGGATCGAGTAGTCGATCCCGGCCTTCGTCATCGACCCGGCGAGGTTGAGCAGCCCGACGAGGCCGGGGAACTGCCCCGACCAGTTGGCCACGACGAGGATGGGGCCCTCGTGCGAGCGCAGGCCGGCCAGCACGTGGTGGCTGTACTGCCAGACGGCCTCGACGACGACGAGCGGGGCGTCCTTGGGGATGCCCTTGAAGACCTCGATGCCACGGCGCTGGCTGTCGATGAAGCCGTGCCCGGTCTCGGGGTCGACCTCGTGGGCACGGCGGACCCTCCAGCCCTGGGCCTCGACGGCGGCGGCGAAGTCGGCCTCGAGCCGCTGCTGGGTGGGCCAGCACGTCGTGTTCGCGGACAGGCGCAGGTCGCCGCTCGCGACGGTCCAGACGACGCCGGCCTCGCGGGCGGGCGCGTCGGGCACCTCGGGGAGGGCGTAGGTGGTCGGTTGCGACATGGGGAGGTCCTTCCGGTGGGTCGGGTGGTCAGGAGCGCACGGCGTGGAGCGCCCGGTCGCGGGCGTCTGCGTGCTGGATGGCGGTCAGGGCGTGGGTGACGTCGGCGGTCCCGGCGTACAGGCGGCGGTACAGGGCGAACAGCTCGTCGTAGCGGGCCTGCCGACGCGGGTCGGGCCGGGTGGTTCCCGCCGGTGGGTTCCACCCACGCGTGTCGGCGCCCAGGGCGCGGGCGGCGAGCATCGCGCCGCCGTAGGAGGCACCGACGGTGTGCGTCGGGACCACCTGCTCCCGTCCCGTGACGTCGGAGACGATCTGGGGCCACAGGTCGCCCTGGGTGCCCCCGCCGACGGCCACGACGCGGCGGATGGTCGCGCCGGCGTCGAGCATGGTCTCGATGTTGTGGCGCACCCCGTAGGCCGTGGCCTCCAGGACCGCGCGGTAGAGGTCGGCCCTGCCGTGACTGAGGGTGAGGCCCGCCACGACGCCTCGGGCGTCGGGGTCCATGATCGGCGTGCGCTCCCCCGCGAAGTAGGGCAGGACGAGCAGGCCGTCCGAGCCCGCCGGGCGTGCGGCGGCCTCCGCCACGAGGTCGGCGTGCCGGCCGCCGACGAGGTCGGCCACCCAGCCCGCGAGCGCACCGGTGGTCGCCATGCCCCCGGCGAGGGACCGGGTGCCGGCGAGGGCGCCGACCGGCCCCCAGAGCGAGGCCTCGGTGACGGGCCGGTCGACCGTGTTGACGAGGAACATCGTCGAGCCGTACATGAGCATGAGGTCGCCGACGCCGTGCGCGTGCACGCTGACCGCCTCGGCCCAGGCGTCGATGGTCCCCGTGACGACGGGGACACCGGCGGGAAGGCCGGTCCGGGCGGCGGCCGCGCCGGTGACGACGCCGGCGACCTCGTCGGCCCACCGCAGGGGAGGCAGGCCGATCCCGGGCGCGCAGCGCGACGCCCAGGGCGAGTACCAGTCACAGGCGTCGACGTCGTACATCGGCGTGCACTGGCTGGCGGAGTGGTGGTCGAGGACGTACTCGCCGGTCAGGTGCCGGACGAGCCACGAGCTCGGCATGTAGAGCCGACGGGCGCGGGCGTAGGCCTCCGGCTCGCTGTCGGCGACCCAGCGGACCTTGGCCCCGGCGGCCTGGCTCGTGAGCGCGGAGCCTCCGCGACGGAGCACCTCCGCGTCGCCGAGCGTCGCGGCGAGCTGGTCGAGCTGGGCACCGGCTCGCGTGTCGACGCCGTAGAGGATCGCGGGGCGGACGGGGCGGTCGTCCTCGTCGGCGAGGAGCACGCACGGCCCCATGCCGCTGACGCCCACGGCGACGACGTCGACGCCGGCGCGGGCGGCCGAGTCGGTCAGCTCGCGGGCGATGGCGACGAACTCGTCCCACCAGACGTCGGCGTCCATCTCCACCCAGCCCGGGCGGGGCCGGTCGACGGTGTGCGAACGGGTCGCGGTGCACAGGAGGTCGCCGGCCGCGTCGACGAGGACCCCCTTGCTCGAGGAGGTCCCGATGTCGACTCCGACGGTCGCAACGCTGCGCATGCGGGGAGTCTGGCAGAAATCGATTTCTCCCACAACGGTTTTGAGGAATCGATTTCTCACCGTGATGGTCCCGGCGCTCGGATCAGCGCGGAGCGACGCGGACGGTCGCCCACGGGTCGCCGAGAACGGCCTCGTACGCGGCCTGACACCGCCCGTCGGCGCCCTCGGACACGACGACGTGCCCGACGCGCTCCCCGGCGACGACGACCCACCGACCGGGGACGGGCGCGACGGTCAGCGCGTCGCCGACGCGGTCCGCGACCGCCCGCGGCCAGGCGTGGAGCAGCCCGAACGAGGCCATCGACCGGACGTAGTGGTTGCCGCACTCGACCTCGTTGAACGGGTTGCGACGCCGGCCGTCGTGCCGGTCGCGCACGTCGGCGACGACGCGCTCGGCCAGCTCGTGGTCACCCTGGACGGCAAGTCCGACCGCCGCCGTGTGCTCGAAGCCCGTCCAGACCTCCTCGCTGTACGGGAAGGGCCGGGCCGGACGCTCGCCGCGCGGGTAGGTGCAGTTGAGCAGGCCGGCCTCGCCGCCGAGCGCGTAGCTGCGCATGTGGTTCACGTGCGCGGTCAGGTCGGCGCGATGGTTGTACCGGTGCACCGAGCGGATCGCCGTCGAGGCGTGGTCGGGCTCCAGCCCGTCGTCGAGACCGGAGAGCACGGCCATGGCATGCCCCGTGAGCTGGTCTGTGCCGCAGCCGGACCCGATCTGCAGCACCGGGTCTACGAGGTCGTCGGACCCGACCCACGGGCTGTCGCCCGGGTAGCGGATGCGCAGCCCCTCGGCGATGGCCCCGACGCTCCCGGGCGGACGGATCTCCTGCTGGTAGTACTCCCCGTTGAACAGCAGCGCGTCCGTCGCCCGGGCGCCACGGTCGCGCAGGTCGGCGCACGTGGCCGCGAACTCGTCGTCGCCGACCGCGGCCGCGAGCTCGGCGCAGGCCGCGAGCGCCGCGAGGTACCACGACTGGCCGACCCCGTTCGGACCGTAGTACTCGACGTCCATCGTGTTGTGCTGGCAGCCCTCCATGACCCCGTCACGGTCGGCGTCCCATCCCCGCTCGACCCACGCGAACTCCAGGGCGCGCCGGGCCGCGGGCCAGAGCGTGCGCAGCCGGTCGGTGTCGCCGGACAGCCGCCACGTGCGGTGCAGCCTGACGAGGGCACCCATCTGGCCGTCGGCCGCCGCGACCCGCCACCCGGTTCCGGCCGTGGCGAGCGGCAGCCCGGCGCGGAAGCTCATCAGGCCCCGGCCGTCGAGGCTGTGCACGAGCTCGACCTCGCGCATCGTCCAGGCGAGGTCGGGGTGCAGCTGCTCGAGCGCGTACTGGTAGTTCCACACGTGCGTGCACGAGCCGTGGCAGCTGCCGTGGTCGAGCATGCTGCCCTCCCAGCCGAGGAAGGTGCCGTCCTCGATGCGGAAGCACGTCGACGAGCGGAGGACGGCGAGGTTGGACAGGGCGGCGTCCTGCACGGCGACGGGGAGGTCGGAGGCCTCGACCGCGCGCGGGAGGGCGAGGCTGCGCTCCTCGAGGTCGCCGAGGTGCTCCACGACGTGGTCGACGACGGCGGACGCGTCGGCGAACCGCGACGCGTAGTGGTTGCCGACGATGTCGTCGGAGTGGCTGTGGTCGGGCGGCGGCGCGACGTCGTGGCGCCAGCCCCGCCGGTTCGGGACGTGCCACGCGAGCAGCAGCGTCGTGTCGAGATGCTCCCCCGGCGCGAGCGTCGCCCCGGTCGTCAGGGACGCGGTCGGGACCCGAGCCGCCAGGTCCGGCTCGTCGAGCAGACCGTCCGCGGCGAGGTCCTGCCAGAACTCGAGCAGCGAGTCACCCCACGAGCGCTTGGCCCAGGTGGTGCGCACGCTGGTCGGCTCGGCGTCGAGGAGAGCCAGGGCGAGGGTGCCCCACGACTCCGAGTCCGCGGCGACGGCGGTGCGGCCGAGCAGCGTCGTGACGCGGGGGCGCCGCACGAGCGAGACGGTGTTGCCGTCTGGGACGTCGGCTCCCGGAGCACGCCCGAGGACGTTCTGCACGCTGGCGGCCAGCGACACGTCGAGCGGATGGGACCCGTTGTTGCGCAGGCGGACTCGCAGGACGGCGACGGGAAGGCCGCTCGCACCGGCGTCGCCCGGCACGAGTGGGTTGAAGGCGCCCAGCGTGACCTCGAGGGGCAGGTCGGGGTCGCCGAGCCGCACCGTGCCGAAGGGGTAGGCCGCGGCGAAGGACGCGTGCCGGAACCGTGGGAGGCCGTGCAGGGGCGTCGGGCTGCCGAGCGGCCCGTCGTAGTCGGTGTCGGGCAGGACGCCTTCGAGCACCCGCACCTGCACGCCGTCACGGACGTCGGCACCCGCCGCCCGGACCGCGAGGAACGAGTCGGGCGAGTGACCCTTGGCCGGTCGGTTGAACAGCTCCCAGTCCTGCAGGTTGCCGCGCCCGCCCAGGCTGACGGTCCCGGTCCCGACACCGCCGACCGGGAGGGCGACCCGACGCAGGTGGTCGGCGTCGTACGTGGTGATGGTCGGCCAGCCCCACGGGTGGACGGGGCGGGCGCCGTGCTCGAGATCCGTCACGTCAGGTCAGCGGGTCCATCGGCTCGCCGGCGATCTCGAGGTCGTCGAAGGACGCGGTCTCGGGCCGGTTGGTCACGGGGCGGTCGAGGTAGAAGAAGGCCGTCGACGCGATGTCGTCGTGGAGCGGGTTGTACCGGTGTCCGGAGCGCCAGCCGAGCGCCTGGATGTCGACGGTGAGGTCCTGGCTGAAGTGGATCGGGTCGGGCACGTGCCAGCGGTAGAGGCCGAACCGCTGCTGCGAGTGGTAGAGGCCGTCGGGCCGCAGCACCTGCGGCATGCCGAGCCACGGCGTCGAGTAGGCGGTGTAGCCCTGCCCCGGCACGTCGAAGTTCCACGCCCCGCCGAAGTAGTCCTCGGTGCCGGTGCCGCAGATCGTCGGCCAGGCGCCGTCCTGCTGGTCGCGGTCGCCGTCGACGTAGAACTTGATCTCGCCCTCGCCCCACCAGCCCGGGCTGTTGACGCCCCAGGCCATGTAGGTGCCGACGTAGTGCCCACGACCCTCGATCCCCACGACGATCGGGTGCGTCTCACGGTCGGGCAGCGGGTTGCTCCTGCGGTACTGGGCGTGCAGGTAGCCGGCGTCGGCCACCTGCGCCTCGACGTCGGGGCCGATCTCGTAGGTCACCTGGTAGTAGACCGTGGCCGTGTGGTCGGCGAGGTTCTCGATCGTGAGGCGTGCACCCTCGCGGAACGGCATGGGCCAGTAGCAGTTGAAGCCGCCGTTGGGGTTGCTCGCGACCATGGCCGAGCTGACCTGGGCGAAGTGGCCCCACCCGTTGCAGAAGAAGTCGCCGACCGGCACCTCGATCGCCGGCTCGTCGGCGCCGTCCCAGTAGGCGCGCAGGACGAGGCTGCGCCAGTTGCTGCGGTGCGTCGTGAGCCAGATGTGCGTGATGCGTCCGGCCCCCTCTATGCGCGCGAGGTCGAACCTGCTGTTCGCCTCGACGTCGACGCTCGGGGAGATCTTCCACCCGGTGCCGAGGTCACGAGCACAGGCGGCGCCGGTCCCTTCGGTGGCCCGGCCACCGCCGCCCTTGGCGCCGTCGAAGTTCTCCGGCGAGATGGACCGCGTCTCCACGGAACGGAGGGTCGCGATGGACGACAGGGTGTGCGGCGTCATTGCCAAGGGCTCCTGGGGTATGTCGACCCGCGTGGCGCTGAAACGAGCAGCTGTCGCGAGCAATCGATTTCTCACGCGAGAACCTAGGTCACTCGACGACGCTGGTCAACCACCCGTCCGAACGGGTCAGGCCCGACGCCGCCGTCGAGCGCCCTGGCCCGCTCCCGCCCGCTGCGAGCTGGCCCGGATGACGAGCGAGGTCTCCAGGACGACGGTCTCGGCCGGTCGGCCATGGCCGTGCGCGCGCACCCGCTCGAGCAGCAGCTCCCCCGCGCGGCACCCGATGTCGTAGGCCGGCTGGGCGACGACCGACATCGGTGGGTCGACGAACCGCGCCCACGGCGCGTCGTCGAAAGCGATGAGCCCGACGTCGCGGCCGGGCACGATCCCGCGCTCACGGAACTCCTCCAGCGCCCCGAGGGCCATGAGCGAGTTCGCGACGAAGAAGGAGTCGGGCGGCGTGGCCAGCCGCAGGAGGGAGGCCACGGCCGTCCGAGCGGTCTCGGCGTTGTAGTCCGTGTGCTTGACGAGCGAGACGAGCGGCCGGCCGCGATGCGCCCGCCAGGCCCGGCGGTAGCCCTCGAGCCGCCGCTCCGCCGTCTCGGTCGCGGCCGGACCGGTGACGCAGGCCGGCCGCTGCCACCCCTGCTCGAACAGGTGCCGGGTGGCCTCCTCTGCCCCGTGCTCGGAGTCGACCACGACGGTGTCGACCGGTTGGTCGAGGTGGCGGTCGACCGCGACCACGGGAATCGAGGCGGCCATGAGGCGCGAGATGTCGATGCCCGAGCGGTTCGGTGACATGACGACCCCCGACACCTGCTCGCGCTCGGCGACGTCGAGGTAGCGCGCCTCCTTCTCGGGGTTGCCGTCGGTGTTGCACAGGATCACCGAGAAGCCGGCCCGCTGGGCGATGTCCTCGACCCCGCGGGCGACCGAGGTGAAGAACGGGTTCTCGATGTCGGAGATGATGAGGGCCCAGACGTCCGTCCGCTGCAGCCGCAGGCTCCTGGCGACGCCGTTCGCGCGGTAGTCGAGCTGGCGAGCCGCGTCGCGGACCCGCTCGGCCAGTGCCTCGTCGACGGAAGCCACCCCGTTCAGCACGCGCGAGACCGTGGCCGGCGACACCCCTGCCAGGGCCGCGACGTCCTTCATCTTCGGCACAAGGCCTCCCGAGCTCGGCGCTACTTCCGACCGAAGCCTAAAGCCGAGAAATCGTATTCGGGAAGATGTGCCCACAGTCGCTCCGGTACGGGAGCCGGGCGACCGGCCGCGTCCACGTGCACGACCGTGTGCGTGCCGGTCACGGCCGGCTGCCCTTCGTGCAGCACCCGCCACGTCCACGTGATCGACGACGTGCCCACCTTCGCCACGGCGAGCTCCACCACGTAGGCGTCACCGTGTCGGAGCGGGCGCTCGAAGGTCGCGCTCACGGCACGCCTCGGGAACGATTCCACGGGGAGGCCTGCCGCCCGGTACAGCTCGTGCTCGGCGTTCTCGGCCCACGTCAGGGCGTGGGTGTAGTGGAACCGGCCGGACGCGTCTGTCTCGGAGAAGCGGACGACGCCACCGGCCCGGTGCGCACTCACGCGGTCACCGGCTCGAGCTGCTTCAGCCCCAGCATGCTCCGGGCCTCGCTCGGGGTCGCCAGCTCGTACCCGAGCTCGGTGATGATCCGGACCGCCCGCTCGACCAGCTCGAGGTTGGTCGCGAGCCGACCCTTCGAGTAGTAGAGGTTGTCCTCCAACCCGACGCGCATGTGCCCGCCGAGCAGCAGCCCGTGCGTGGTCGCCGGCAGCTGGGTGGGCCCGATGCCCGAGACGCCCCAGATGGTTCCTTCGGGCAGGTGCTCGACGAGCAGCTGGAGGATCTTCGGGGTGTAGGGCAGGCCGCCCTGGAACGCGCGCTGCCCGCCCAGCACGATGTTGCAGTAGTAGGGAGCGGTGTCGAGCCCCTCCGCGGTCAGGGTCGTGAAGTCGGACAGGATGTGGCCCAGGTCGAACACCTCCCACTCCGGCTTGATGCCCCGCTGCGCCATCTGCTCGACGAGCCACCGCGACCGTGCGGGCGTCGTCGTCACGAGGTGCTCGCGGCCCTCGAAGGTGGCGGTGATCGTGTGCGAGTCGAGGGTGGCCATCTCGCAGCCGACGCCTTCGATGCCCTTGATGCGCTCGTTCCAGTCGAGCTCCCACAGGTCGTCGTTGAGGCGGACCGGCAGGTCGCCGTGGATGCCTCCCCCGGTCGAGTTGTTGATGACGATGTCGGTGCGCTCGCGGATGAGCGCGTTGATCTGCGAGTAGACCTCGGGGTCGCACGTGGCGAGCCCGTCCGCCCGTCGCGCGTGCACGGCGACGACGCCGGCGCCGGCCTCCCAGCACCGGGCGACGTCGTCGGCGATCTCCTGCGGGGTGACCGGCAGGTGTGGAGACTGCGCCTTCGTCGCCATGCCGCCGGTCGGGGCGACGGTGAGGATCACCTTGCGGGTCATGAGAGGCCTTCCTTCGAGGTCGAGGTCCTGGGCGGAGTCGGGGGCGAGGTCCGGAGCGGGACGAGGGGGCCGAGGTCGAGGTCGTGGAACGGCCCCTGTCCGCGCAGGTGGACGTCGACGCCGAGCAGGGCGCCGGTCAGCGGGCACGCCCACCCGGTGACCGTGAGCTCCGCGTGCAGCGACCGGCCCGACGCCGCCGGGAGCGTCAGCGCGAAGCGGTGGGCCCCCTCGCGCCAGCGGGTCGACCCGCGGGCCAGGGCCGCGCCGTCGAGCGTGCGGACCTCCCAGCCGGCCGCCTCGTCGTACGAGGCGACGATGCGGTCGGCGAGGCGGATCGTCCCTGCCGGCAAGGCATCTCGCACCGGGGCCGGGTCTGCGACGGCATCGAGGTAGACCCCGAGCCGGGCCGCTCGGACGGCGCGGCGCGCGGCCGTGGTGGCCGCGGCGTCGACGGCCTCCCCCGACTCGGCCAGGACCACGCCGTAGGTCTCACGGGCCGACTCGACGGAGACGACGCCGTAGCGGACGTCGGCGAGCACGTCGGCGGGATCGCGGTCGAGGGGGTCGCCGAGGCCCCCACCGCCCTGCCACGTGACCTCGAAGAGGTCGTCGGGGGTGATCGGGAACGAGCCGGGCTTCGGGCCGAGCTCGGCCACCGGCCGCCCGGAGGCCGTGAAGCGCTGGTGGACGAGGCCGCCGGGCAGGCCCCCACCGAGGCCGGCCGAGTTGGGCACCTCCGCGCCGTGGGTCATGACGAGCGCCTCGGCCTGCGGCACCGACACCGTCAGCCCGACCGCCTGGGCGCGGTGGGCGTACGCGGGAGAGGCGAGCAGCAGCCGGTTGAGGGCGGCGGAGACGACGTTGCTGACGGTCCACACGGCCTCGACGGTGGCGGAGCCCACCGGCGCGGGCGGCACTGCGGTGCAGACCAACCCGTCGGGTGCCTTGATGGACACCGGCCTCAGCATCCCCTCGTTCCAGGGGATCCCGAAGCCGAGCGTCGGGATGACCGCGCCGGCGACGCCGCCGACGAGCCCGGCACGGGAGCAGTTGACGAAGCCGTGGGCCTGCGGCGAGGAGCCGGAGAAGTCGAACGCGAGGCTGTCGCCGCGCTTGGTGAGGACGCAGTCGATGACGTGCAGCACGTTCTCGTGCCCGTCGTGCTCGAGGAAGTCGCGGGTGTGCACGACCCCGTCGGGCAGTTCCACTACCGGACGCTCTTCCGTGACCGGTACGTCGTGGCCGTCGACGAGAACCACCCGGAGGTCGGCGACGAGATCACCCTCGAGCAGTTCAGCACGCTGCCCTACCTCGCGACCTCCTCAGGCCATCGGCGGTCCCTGGCCGAGATGCAGCTGGACTTCCTGGGCGTGCCCCGCAACACGGAGATCACGGCCGGCTTCGGCCTGGCACCCTTCCTGCTCAGGGGAACTCGTCTCATCACGCTCGTCCACGAACGGCTGGCGCTGCACATCGGCGAGGCGGCCGGCATCCGTCTGCTGGAGCCGCCGATCCCCCGGCTGCAGCCCATCACCGAGATCATGGCCTGGACCTCCCGCACCGACCAGGACGCCGGGCACCGGTGGCTGCGCGACCGGCTCCTCGACCTGGCCGGCCAGCAGAGGCCGTCGGGCCCCTCGGCCTGACCACCGGCGATCGGGCGAACGCACGGTCTCAGCCGGGTCGGGCCGGACCCGCGTCCGGGACGCTCACGACGTCAGCGACGCGCACACTCGCGGTTCCTGTTCACGTGATCGACGGCCGGCCGTCCTGGATGTGGACGACATGGTCGGCGGTGTGCGCGAGGTCGAGATCGTGGGTGGCCATGACGAGCGTCGTTCCGCGCTCGCGTTGGAGCGAGGTCAACAGCTCGGTGATCTCGTCGGACGTCGACGAGTCCAGGTTGCCCGTGGGTTCGTCCGCCAGGATCAGGGCCGGTGAGGCGATGAGCGCTCGCGCGATGGCGACGCGCTGCTGCTGGCCACCGGACAGCTGTGAGGGAGCGCGGCCTCACGACCGCTGAGTCCCACGGCCGCGATGAGCTCACGGGCCCTCTCGTGTCGGTCGAAGGACGACCTGCGCCCGACGAGCGGCGCGAGGACGTTGTCGGTGACCGTCAGCGCAGGCAGGAGGTGGAACTGCTGGAAGATGAAGCCGACGCCCGCCCGGAAGTCGGCCAGCTCCCGCCGTCCGAGGGCGGTGACGTCCAGACCCCCGACGATGATCCGTCCGCTGTCCGGCCTGTCGATCGCTCCGATCAGGTGAAGCAGCGTGGACTTTCCCGAACCGGACGCGCCCACCACCGACGTGAAGGCCCCCGGCGACAGCTCGAGGGTGACGTCGTCGGCGGCCGTGAGGCTGCTTCCGTCGCCGAGACGGTACGTCTTGCTGATGTTCTCCAGCGTGACCGTCACTCCCACGCGGTTCGGGGCGACGGGCGTCGATGCTGAGTCGAGCGTCATGGGGTGATCACTCCTCGGAGAGCAGCTGCGCGGTGGGAAGGAGACGGAGCCGACGGGCGGGAAGCTGGGCCAGGAGGCAGGTCGCGAGGACGCCACCACCGAGGACGGCCCCGGCGACGCCGAGGACTGCGGCGGTCACCGGCGCCAGGAAGGCCACGACACCGAGCCCGAGGCAGACACCTGCGAGCGAGCCGGCGGCCCCGACCAGGAACGCCTGCCCGGTGACCAGCAGGGTGAGCGTGGCATCGCGCCACCCCGAGGCCTGCAACGACGCGTAGCGGGCGGCCTGTTCGCGCAGGTCGAGGTAAAGGATGTCCAGGAGGCTTCCGAGGCCGATGAGAGTGACGACCGCTGCCGCGACGATGTCGGCCCCGCGGACCTGGACGGAGACGGCGTCGCCCAGGAGCGTGCCCACCACCTCTCCCCTGAACGCGACCGCGATGCCGGACAGCGCCGTCAGGGCCGCGACGCCGGAGGCGAGCGCGGCGGCAGCCGTCAGCGCGCGAGCAGGGGTGCGCAGCACGTAGTTCAGGGCCATTGACAGCGGCCCGCGCAACCGGACCCGGAGTCGGCCGGCGGACGTCACGGCGGGTCGGATCGCGTCGGCGGGGGTGGCGCGTGCGGCGCGCACGGCAGGCACGAGGCCGGCGACGAACGCCAGCAGGATCGCGGCGGGTACGGCCAGCAGGGCCCGCGATGCCGGGACGGGGACGCCGAAGACGGTGCCGGCCGGGAGAGCGAGAAGGGCCCCGAGCGACCCGGCCAGCGCGCCGACGAGGACCAGCTCCCCGAGGACGTGCCAGGTGAGCGCGCGCGGGCGCCAGCCGACGCAGGACAACATGCCGAGCTCCGCACGCCGCGCACGAACCGAGGCGTTGGCGGAGATGGAGACGGCGAGAGCGGTCGTCACCAGGATCAGGATGAAGAGGGCCAGGCTCTTCTGGTCGATGGCTGTGGCGATGGCCGCGGACACGCCCTTCTGCACCCAGTTCTCCGTCACCGTCAGCTGCGGGGCGCCGTGCGCTGTGGCCGGAAGGACGACGGTGGTGGGCCGGGGCGAGGAACCCACGGTGATGTCGACATCGAGACCTGTGGCGGTCGCGATGCGCTCGGCGACCAGGCGGATGCGCTCCCGGCTGACCGCGTCGGCTCCGGTCACGCCCGCGACTCGGACCCGGATGGCACTGATCGGCGCCGACGGGACCACGCTGTCGGCCGGCCAGGTGAACGCGCTCGTCCGGACCAGGGCAGGCAGCGCCTTGATCGTCGTCAGCACGAGCGGCGGGTTCTGCACGTACCCAGCGGGGTTGGCGTCCGGCGCCAGCGCCCTCCCTCGCAGCGCCGTGGTGCTTGCTGCATCCGCGCCGGTCACCTCCGGAGACTGGTAGGTCTCCAGCGGCACCTGCGACAGGGACGAGAAGGACGTCAGCCTGGTCGGGTCGAAGGTTCCGTAGCCCTGCAGGGACGGGAGCTCGCTGAAGAACCTGCTGTTTCCCGTCGCCGAGGCGATGGCGCGGTATCCGGTGTCGGCGGCGGCCATCGGCACCGGCGCGAACGGGAGGTTCGTGTAGACGAAGGCGCTCCAGACGGCCGCGGGGTTGGTCACCGTGCGAGGCGACAGGACTCCAGCGGGCCCCTGGTCGTAGGAGACCGAGGAGGCGAGGGTCAGCGAGGACGGGGAGATGGTGGCCGGCCCGAGCCCACCTTTCTCCCCCGACAGCCACACCTCGTGTGCCTGTTGAGCCGTGATGGAGGTGACCCGTTGCGAGACTGCCGGAGCGCGCAGGACCATGGCCCTGGCGTCATCCCAGGACAACCCGCGCCTCAGGGCCGTGACCGCGCTCGGAGCCAACCGCTCCACCCGGACGGTGTCGATCTGGTCCACGAGCGTCCGCGAAGAGGTGATGACGGGAACCTGCACCTGCGCGCCGCCCGTGGTCGCCCGATCCTCGGCGGTCAGGTACCGCCCGGTGACCACGGCCTTGTCGAGGCCGGTCAGCCGTGCCTCGGCAACGGGATCGATGGCGGCAACCGTGACCGGGAAGGAGAACCGGATCCGGACGACGAACCGACCGTCTCCCTGTGGCCATCGCGTGCCGGCGCTGCCCGACACCCGGTCCCAGCACTGGGCCGCCCAGCGTCCCTTCCCGTCGAAGGGCCTTGCCTCGCGCTGCGATCGGCTGCCGTCCTGGCAGACCGGCACGGCCTTGCCGCCGGGCGGCTGCTCGACGACCGGCGTGTCCTCACCGCTGAGGTCGAGGCTCACGCCGGAGCTGACGTACATGTACCCCTCGGGCCCGGCCGTGGAGGCCAGACCGCGCATGGACTTCTCCGTGGCTGCGAAGCGCAGCAGGACGGGACCCGAGTCCCCCACCAGGTCCGTGACGTCGACCGGCACGTCGACGCTCTGGAACACCTGGCCGACCATCGCGATCGGGGCCGAGACCTCGACGCCACCCGTGCGCGCCACGGCATCCGCCTGCTCGATGGTGATGCCACCCTGCAACCCGGACAGGTAGTTGGGCCGCACCCGACTCGTCGCCTTCTCGATTCCGGCAGCGGACCCCTTGGGGCGCACGAGGATGTCGTAGGAGGACCGGAAGTTCGCGTCCACGGTCCTGGCCACGTCCAGTCGGGACTGCTGCGCGGAGCCGGTCAGCACGACGAACGCGGTGACGGCGAGCAGGATGGACAGGCCGCTGGCGGCCACACGTCGCCAGTCCCGGACGATCCACCGCCATCTGAGCACCTGCAGCCTCCCCTGTGAGTTGCATGAAGTCAGTGCACAGTAGCCACATCGGCGGCCCGCGACGCCGCAAGGCGCGTGTCGTCTGCATGAAGATGAACTCGACGATCGGCTCGGCACGTGTGAGCTGCAGTCCCGTCGCCCGGATGTCACCGACTCGCCCACCAAACGTCATCACGGGTTGGCCGAGGTCGCAGGTACGCCCCAGCCTGGGCTGAGACCACTTGTACCTGTCCGAACGTGCTGCTCCTGACGCAGCCGTCCCTGCTCGGAAGGTGTCTCATGCATCTGCCCGTCAAGTACGTCGCCGCCTGTGGCGCAACCGCGCTCGCGGTTGCCGCCGTGGTCACGGCCAACCCAGCCCAAGCCGCGCACGCCGGTGAGGCGACCCGGTCCACCCACTCCGGCCACTCCGCCACGAGGCACGTCCTGCTCATCTCGGTCGACGGCCTGCACCAGAGCGACCTCAGCCGGTACGTCCAGCACCACCCGACGTCAGCGCTCGCCCGGCTGGCCCGGTCCGGCACCGACTTCACCCGTGCCCAGACGCCCTTCCCGTCCGACTCCTTCCCGGGCCTGAGCGCCCTGGTCACCGGCGGCAACCCCCGCTCGACCGGCATCTACTACGACGTCAGCTACAACCACGCCCTCTTGGCGCCCGGCACCACCGACTGCGCCCACACCGCTCCCGGCACGGGCGTCGCCTACGACGAGACGCTCGACGAGGACCCGTCCGCGCTCGATGCCGGGCAGGGCCTCACCGGGCTGCCCGACTCCATCCTGTCCATGACGGGCACCCCTGCGACACTGCTCAACCCGGCGAGCATGCCCGTCGATCCGACGACGTGCCGACCGGTCTACCCCCACTCCTACCTCGAGGTGAACACGATCTTCGAGGTCGCCAAGGCGGCGGGCCTGCACACGGCGTGGTCGGACAAGCACTCGGCGTACGACCTCGCCAACGGGCCGTCCGGTACCGGCGTCGACGACCTGTTCACCCCGGAGATCAACTCCGACGCACCCGGCGGTGGCGACTGGACCACCGACAACGCGAAGACCCGCCGGTACGACGCGTACAAGGTCCAGGCGGTGCTCAACGAGATCGACGGCAAGGACCACCCGGGCACACGACCGGTCGGCACCCCGGCCATCTTCGGCCTGAACTTCCAGTCCGTCTCGACCGCCCAGAAGCTGCCGTCGTCCGACGGTGCCGCCGGCGGCTACCTGCCCGGGGGTCGTGACCCCGGGCCCCTGCTGTCGGCATCCCTCGACTTCGTCGACGCCTCCGTCGGGGCGTTCGAGTCACGGCTGGCGGCCGACGGCCTGGCGGGCTCGACCTCGATCATCCTGACGGCCAAGCACGGCCAGTCGCCCACCGACCCGGCCACCCTGACCCGGGTCGACGACGGCCCGATCATCGATGCCATCGACGCCGGTTGGGCCGCGAGCCACCCGGGGTCGGCACCCCTCGTGGCGGCTGCATCCGACGACGACGGCATGCTGATCTGGACGTCCGACCGCAGCGCCGCGGCGACCGCGTTCGTGCGGCACTACCTGCTGTCGCACTCGGCGAGCGGGACCATCCTGCCCTCGGGCACGCGCACGCTGCCCTCCAGCGGCCTGACGGCGGTCTACGCGGGCGAGGGCGCAGCTGCGTACTTCGGTGTGCCGCAGTCCGACCCGCGCCACCCCGACGTCGTCGGCATCGCCCGGCACGGCGTCGTCTACACCGGCGGCACCAAGAAGATCGCCGAGCACGGTGGCGCCGACTGGCAGGACCGCAACGTGCCGATCCTCGTCGCACCCGCCACCCTCACCGGCTCCGGTCGCAGCATCGCGGCACCGGTCGAGACCACCCAGGTGGCGCCGACCATCCTCGCCCTGCTCGGTCTGACACCCGAGGCCCTGCAGGCGGTCACGCTCGAGGGCACCAGGGCGCTCCCCTCGGTCAGGGCGCGGACGCCCTGAGACCGTGGCTCGGGCCCCGGCAGCCACCTGGTGCCGGGGCCCGGGCTCAGATCGAGGCCAGAAACGACCGCACCCGCTCCAGGAGCAGGGCAGCTGCCTCCGGGTCGTACGCGGCGAGCGAGGAGTCGGCGAAGAGGTGCTCGTCGCCGGGATACACGAACAGCTCGGCCGTGGCGGTGGAGGCGGCGAGCTCGCGCGCGGCCGGCAGGTCCTCGTCGAAGAACTCGTCCCCCTCCTTGCCGTGGATCTGCACCGGCACCTGCTCCGGCCATGCCTCCCCGAACTCCGCGACCGGCAGGCAGGAGTACATGAGCAGCGCCCCGCGAGCACCTGGACGGGTCTGGGCCAGCTGCTGGGCGATCGTCACGCCGAAGGAGAACCCGGCATAGACCAGCCCGGGGCCGAGCTCGTCGGCCGCAGCCGCGCCGCGCGCGCGGATCGCGTCGAGTCCCGTGACCTTCGCGAACCCGAAACCGTCCTCGATGCTGTCGAAGGTGCGTCCGTCGAACAGGTCGGGCACGTGCACCGTGTGGCCGTCCCGTCGCAGCTCGTCGGCGAAGGCCCGGACGCCGTCGGTCAGGCCCTGGATGTGGTGGTACAGCAGCACCTCGGCCATGTCAGAACTCCCCCTCGTTGATTGATCCATTCTTTTGGAACATTCGACAACGCTAGTCTATCGAGCTGTGGAGAACAACCCCCCGGACTACGCGCTCGCCGACCGCCTGGCGCTGACCACGCCGGACCAGGTCAAGGCCATCGGTCACCCGCTTCGCACCACCATCCTGCAGCTGCTCCACGAGCGGGCCGCGACGGTCACCGAGCTCGCGGCCGCGGTCGAGCGCCCCAAGAGCACCGTTGCGCACCATGTGGACGTGCTCACCCGCAACGGCCTCCTCCAGGTGGTGCGCACGCGACGGGTCCGGGCGATCGAGGAGCGGTTCTACGGACGCACGGCGCGCCTGTTCTACGTGGCCGCCGAACCTGGTGCCGCGAGCCCGGACGTGACCGGCGACTTCAACGACTTCGAGGTGGCTGCCCACGAGTCGGCGACGGCGTTCGAGCAGGGAAGGCTCTGGGGCTTCATCCGGCATGCGCGCATCTCCGCGGACCAGGCCTCGGCGTTCTGGGACCAGATGGCAGACCTCGTCGACACGTTCGACCGCATGCCGCGATCCGGCGAGACCACGTACGGGTTCGCGATCGGCATCTACCCCACCGACCACCCCGCCCTGGCGGCACCTGACTGACCGGCGTCCGGCACGCCCTCGGTCTCCTCGGCCGTATGACCCCGTCTGCCCCCGTTCGTCTCCCGGTACCTCGACGCGGTCGTCTCCCGTGGCTGTGTAGACGGTCGAAACCAGTCCCTGCCACACCCACCCCCGGATAGCCTTGGCCGCACACAGGTTTTCGCTCTGGCAGACGCGAGCCGGCCTCGGGTCGCCACTGTGACAGGCAGGCTCGAGGGCTGCTGCCCCGCCGACGGGCCGTGGGAGGTGGGCGTCGATGCCGACCAAGGTGCAGCACCTGACACTTGACGAGCGCCGAGCGCGCGGACGGCAAGCCGCTGACCGCACCCCGGTCACGAGCCATCGCGGCTGGACGCCCGACTCCGGTCGCCCCTCCCCCGTCGCACTGCTGGAAGAGCAGAACGCGACCCGCGACGCTGACCTCCTGCCGGTGCGGCACGGGCGGATGGCCGTGTCGCCCTTCACGTTCTACCGCGGCGCCGCACGGGTCATGGCGTCCGACCTGCGCACCTCGCCGCGCGCCGGCCTGAACGTGCAGCTGTGCGGGGATGCGCACCTGTCCAACTTCGGGGGTTTCGCGTCGCCGGAACGGCGGCTGCTGCTGGACCTGAACGACTTCGACGAGACGCTCCCGGGCCCGTTCGAGTACGACGTGAAGCGGATGGTGGCGAGCTTCACCATCGCGGCACGCAGCAACGGCTTCGCGAAGAAGGATGTGAAGGCCGTGAGCCGTGCCAGCGTGGCGGCCTACCGCGAGGCGATGGCGAGCTTCGCCGAGATGCGGACCTTGGACGTGTGGTACGCCCGCCTCGAGGAGGAGGACGTCGTTGCCGGAGCGAAGGCGATCGCCAAGACCAAGGCGGACGCGAAGGCCCTCAGGCGCAGCGAGAAGAACATCGACAAGGCCCGCACACGAGACAGCATCCAGGCGCTGTCGAAGCTGGCGGAGAAGGTGGACGGCACGTACCGGATCATCAGCCAGCCACCCACCATCGTGCCGATGCGCGAGCTGTCGGCGACGTACGGCCTCTCCGGCGACGACCAGGAGCGCGCCATCCGCGAGATCTTCCACGCCTATCGCGCGTCACTCGACGACGACCGGAGGCGGCTGCTGGAGAAGTTCCAGTTCGTCGACGCCGCACGCAAGGTCGTGGGCGTCGGCAGCGTGGGGACGCGTGCGTTCATCGTGCTGCTGCAGGGCCGCGACGACACGGACCCCCTCTTCCTGCAGGTCAAGGAGGCCACGACGTCAGTGCTCGAGGACCACCTCCCCCGGAGCCGCTTCAACCAGCCCGGCGAACGAGTCGTCCAGGGCCAGCGCATGATGCAGGCGGCCAGCGACATCTTCCTCGGCTGGAGCAGGGGGCTCGACGTGACACGGCACTACTACTGGCGTCAGCTGCGCGACATGAAGCTGTCGGCCCTCGTCGAGCAGATGGGCCCGACGGCGCTCGGCTACTACGGTCACCTGTGCGGGTGGACCCTGGCTCGAGCGCATGCCCGGTCCGGCGACCCGGTGGCCATCGCGGCCTACCTCGGCGAGTCCGACACCTTCGACAAGGCGATGGTGAACTTCGCCAGGCGCTACGCCGACCAGAACGAACGCGACCACCAGGAGTTCGTCGGAGCCATCCGGTCGGGACGGCTCACGGCGACCGCCGACATCTAGGTCGGCGCGCATGAGCGGACCAGCTCGTCGCACGCCGGGCGCTCCGGCGCGGCGTGAGGGCGGCGGCTTCATCACGCTCCTGCAGGGCATCCGGCCCTACGACCGATCACAGCTCCCGCGTGACCTCGTCGCAGGCGTCACCCTCGCGGCGCTCGCGATCCCCGAGGTCATGGGGTACACCAAGATCGCCGGAACCCCGGTGATCACCGGGCTCTACACGATCCTGCTGCCCGCCGTCGTCTTCGCCGTGTTCGGCTCGTCGCGGCACCTGGTGGTGGGTGGAGACTCCGCCACGGCGGCCATCCTGTACGCCGGTATCGCCGGCCTGGGGGTCTCCGGGCTGCAGCCGGACACCAGCCAGTGGCTGGCCCACGCAAGCCTGGCGGCACTCGTCACCGGCGGCCTGCTCCTGCTCGCCCGCTTCGCCCGGCTCGGCTTCCTCGCCGACTTCATCTCACGCAGCGTCCTCGTCGGCTTTCTCACCGGGGTCGGCGTCCAGGTGGCTCTCGGCCAGCTGGCGGGCCTGCTCGGCGTCCCCTCGCCCTCGGTGGCCACGGACCAGGTCTCGGGAACGCTGATCAAGTTCTGGGACACGCTGAAGGAGCTGCCCCACACGTCGGTGACCACCCTCGCGGTCTCGCTCGGGGTGATCGCGACCCTCGTGGTGTTCGAGCGCTGGATCCCGGCGGTCCCCGGCGGCCTCGTCGCCGTGGCGGGCGCGATCCTGCTGAGCTGGGCGCTCGACCTGCAGGGTCATGGGGTGTCCGTACTCGGCCCCGTGCCGAGCGGATTCCCCGCCCTGGGCCTGCCGAGCGGCGTCGGATGGGGCGAGGTCGTGCCGTTGCTCGCGGTCTCCGCGTCGATGTTCCTCGTCATCCTGGCGCAGAGTGCCGCGACGTCTCGGGCCTACGCGGTCAAGTACCAGGAGACGTTCGAGGAGAACACCGACCTCGTCGGGCTCAGCCTCGCCAACGTCGCGGCCGGCGTCAGCAGCACCTTCGTCGTCAACGGCAGCCCCACGAAGACGGAGATGGCGGACGAGGCCAAGGGCAGGAGCCAGGTCGCGATGACGGCCATGGCTGTGACCGTCGCGATCGTCCTGCTCTTCCTGACCAAGCCGCTGCAGTACATGCCGAACGCGGTGCTGGCCGCGGTGGTCTTCGTCATCGGCGTGAAGCTCATCGACATCAGGCACATGCGAGGTGTCTGGCGACTGCGCCGCGACGAGTTCTGGATCGCGGCCGTGACGGCCGCCGTCGTGGTGGGCGTCGGGGTCGAGCAAGGCATCGTGCTCGCCATCGTCCTTTCCCTGCTCGACCACGTTCGGCGCCACTACCAACCGCACGACTCGGTCATCACGATCGGCCCGCGCGACCGGCCTGTGGAGGTACCGCCCCGGCCCGGCGCCCAGACCGAGCCCGGCTTGGTGATCTACCGGTTCGGAGTCGGGCTCTTCTATGCCAACGCCACGCACTTCACCACCGAATCCCTTGCGCTGGTGGACACTCCGGTGCGACCACAGTGGTTCGTCCTGCTCGCCGACGCGATCGACGACGTCGACTTCACGGCCGGCGAGGCGCTGGTCGAGCTCGCGAGACAGCTGTCCCGACGGAGCGTGGTGTTCGGTGTCGCTGCCGCCAGGACGGAGGTCCTCGCCGAGCTCGAGCGGTTCGGGCTGCTGGACCTGATCGGCGAGGACCGGGTGTTCGCGACGCTCGACGAGGCAGTCGCCGCGTTCAGGGCACGCTAGGGGTCGGGCTCGCGTGGTTGCGGGATGCTCATCCCTGCCCGGCAGGCCGCCGTTCCTCCGGGTCCTGCTGCCAGGGCCAGCGACCCGAGATCTCGAGCTCGAGGGAGAAGCTGAGGAAGGTGCGGATGAGGACGATCAGTCCGAGGACCAGGATGTTGGTGACGGTCGGTGTCACCGCGACGGTGCGGATGATGTCGGCGGCGACCAGGAGCTCGAGGCCGAGCAGGATGGATCGCCCCAGCTGCTGCCGGAACCGGCGGTAGGTGTCGGGCCGATGGGCCCGCCAGTTCAGTGCAGCCTTGCCTGCCGCGAGCGCGGCGCCGACCACGAGGACGGCGACGCCGGCGACGTCGATGACCTCTCCCGCCAGCTCGATCCCATCAGAGAAAGCCATGCCGTGTGCCTCCCGCTGCGGTTCGGACTGCCGCTCCATTGTCGTGCCCGCGGGGACCCAGGGTCTGCCCGACGACCGAAATGGTGCCCGGCCGCCCGCCGCACGCGGTGATCTTCTCGACCCCACCTCCGCGCGGCCACCGTCGGACTAGCCTCGATAGCGCGACGGACCGAAGGGCGGGACCCCATGACACAGCTCTCCATGCACCAGCCGCTCCCCTTCGACGAGACCACGACACCGCCGCGCGTCTCGACCGGTGACCTGCCCCGGGCCGAGGAGGTCGAGCAGCTCGTCACCGAGGCCTACCAGCGGTATCGGGGCACGACGGAGGGCCGGGTCGCCGACTACATCCCCGTGCTGGCCCAGGCCTCGCCCGACCTGTTCGGGATCTGCGTGGTCAGCGCCCGGGGGCCGTCGTTCGAGATCGGGGACGTGGACACCACCTTCTCGATCCAGAGCGTCTCCAAGCCGTTCGTCTTCGCCCTGGTGTGCGACGCGATCGGCTACGAGTCGGCGCGGCGCCGGCTCGGCGTGAACAGCACGGGGTTCCCCTTCGACTCGCTCATGGCCGTCGAGCTCAACGACGACCGAACGATGAACCCGCTCGTCAACGCCGGGGCGATCGCCACCACCAGCCTGATGCCGGGCGCGACCGCGGAGGCCAAGTTCGAACGCATCCGGGAAGGATTGTCGCGCTTCGCGGGCCGCGAGCTGACGGTGAACGAGGAGGTGTTCGCGTCCGAGTCCGGCTCCAACATGCGCAACCAGGGCATCGCCCACCTGCTGAACAGCTACGGGCGCCTGTACTTCGACCCCGACGAGGCGACGGAGGTCTACACCCGCCAGTGTTCGCTCGAGGTGACCGTCCACGACCTCGCGGTGATGGCGGCGACCCTGTCCGACGGCGGCGTCAACCCGCAGACGCAGGAGCGGGTCATCGCACGAGGCGTGTGCCGGCGCGTGCTCGCCGTGATGGCGACCGCCGGTCTGTACGAGCTGTCCGGCGACTGGCTGTACGAGATCGGTGTGCCCGGCAAGAGCGGCGTGAGCGGGGGCATCGTCACCGTGGCCCCCGGCAAGGGCGGGCTGGCCACCTTCTCGCCTCCGCTGGACCTGGCCGGCAACAGCGTGCGGGGACAGCTGGTCACGAAGTTCCTGTCGGAGCGGCTCGGCCTCAACCTGTTCGCCTCGGAGCCGGTCCAACAGCAGCTCTGAGTCGCTTCCCGAGGGCCTCTCGTCTCACCTCCGAAGAATGACGTCAGCGCGGCCGTGCTCACCTAGCGTTCGAGCTGGGCGCATCCCTGACCACGCCGTGCCGACGGCACATCTGGAGGGCGATGTCGATGTCGAAACAACCGTCACAGAGCACGCTCGAGTGGGCCGCGGGCGTGACGGTGTTCGCGGGCCTGCTGCTCATCACGGTCGGGTCGTTCCAGGCACTCGAGGGCCTCGTGGCCGTCGTCAACGACCAGCGCTTCGTGCTGACCGGCGCCTACGTGTACGCGTTCGACACGACCACCTGGGGCTGGATCCAGCTGGTCCTCGGGCTGGCCGCCGTCGGGCTGGGCATCGCTGTGATGGTCGGCAAGGTCTGGTCGTTCATCATCGCCGTGGCCGTGGCCATCCTGTCGGCCGTCGCGCAGTTCATGTGGCTGCCGTACGACCCGGTCCGGGCGATCCTCATCATCGGCCTCAACGCGCTGATCCTCTGGGCCCTCGTCGTCCAGCTCAAGAGGCCCTAGGCCCGCAGACCATCGGCGACCGACGGGCTCCGTTCACGACATCGGGTACGGTCCGGTCGGTATGAGGATCCCCTGGCCACTGACCGACGGTCGCGTGACGGTGCGACCGGCCGAGGAAGCCGACGCGGCCGCCTTCCTGAACTACAAGCGTCGACCGGAGTGCCAGGTCTTCACCGGCCGCGGCGTCGCCAGCGCGGCAACCGCGTTGCTGGTGACCGCACTGCACCGGGCCGGGATCCGCCGTGTCGTCGCGAAGGCCTTCGCCGAGAACGTCGCATCCATCCGCGTCCTCACCAAGAACGGGTTCCGCCTCGAGGGCACCGAGCGCCTCGCCGTTCTCGGCCGCGACGGTCGCTGGCTCGACGACTGCACCCTGGCCCACCTGACCGAATGACGATCGACCGACGAGCGGCAGTCACGCCCGCATCGACCTGATGCGGGCGGCCCGAGACCCGCACCGCCTCTGGCCTAGGGTTGGTCGGCAACGTCACCGCGGCCACGGAACAGATCGCCGGCCCTTCAGGTGAACCGTACGTTCCGACCACGGATGAAGGGCAGCGAAGAGCTCCGATGATCAACGTCATGCTCGCCGGTGGCATCTCGATGGCGGTGGCGCTGCTCTGCACCAAACCGTTCATCGCCTTCCTCGTCCGGCGACGGTACGGCCAGTTCATCCACGACGACCTGACCCACCACCACGTCAAGCGGGGAAAGCCCACCATGGGTGGGGCGGTGATCATCGGGGCCGCCTTCGCCGGCTACTTCGGTTCGCACGCGGTGCTGCTGCTCCTGGCCGCCACCGGGACGTTGACGGTCACGCGCAACGGGATCTCGCTCAGCGCCCTGCTCGTGCTCTTCCTGCTCACCGGACTCGGGGTGGTCGGGTTCCTCGACGACTACACCAAGATCCGCAAGGAACGCAGCCTCGGCCTCACGGGGAGGCAGAAGCTCATCGGCCAGACGCTGGTCACCGTCGTCTTCGCCCTGAGCGCCCTGCTGTTGACCGACCAGCACGGACGGTCCCCCGCATCCACGACGATCTCCTTCATCAGGGACACCAGCCTCGATCTCGCGTTCGCCGGACCCGTCGTTGCGGTGGTCCTGTTCATCGCGTGGGCGAGCGTGCTCATCGCGGGGGCCTCCAACGGCGTGAACATCACCGACGGTCTCGACGGCCTGGCCACCGGAGCCTCGGTCATGGTGTTCGGCGCCTACACGGTGATCGCCATGTGGCAGTACAACCAAGGCTGCTCGGTCGCACCGGGCCCCCACTGCTACGACGTGGGCGATGCCCTCGACCTGGCCGTCATCTCCTGCGCGATCGGCGGCGCCTGCTTCGGGTTCCTCTGGTGGAACACGTCGCCCGCCGAGATCATCATGGGCGACACCGGCTCCCTGTCGCTGGGAGCCGCCTTGGCCGGACTGGCCATCCTCACCCACACGCAGCTGCTCCTGGTGGTCCTCGGCGGTCTGTTCGTCATCGTCACCGCCTCGGTCATCATCCAGGTCGTCAGCTTCAAGCTCACCGGAAAGAGAGTGTTCCGGATCGCCCCGCTCCACCATCACTTCGAGATGGTCGGGTGGTCCGAGGTCACGATCGTGGCGCGGTTCTGGATCATCGCCGGCATCTGCATCACGGCCGGCCTCGCGCTCTTCTACGGCGAATGGGTCGCCGACCAGTAGACCCGTCTCCGACGACCTCCGCCACGGGACGGCGTCGGCGTCGGCGTCGGCGCCGAGCCCATGGGCTCGAGAAGCCGGAAGGCTTCGGCCGGGGCGGTTGCACATTCAGAGATCAGCGCCGAATAGCCGAGGAAAGAATTACTTCGAGCGCCTTCCCTTCACACGGGAGCCCTTTTGCGTACAGTGCGGCCATGGCGAGATGCAATGAGTGCACTTCCACTTTCGACGTCGCGGAAGCGCGCGCCGAATACCAGGCGGAGTTCGACGACGAATTGGACTACGACCGCTACGTCGGGGGCGATCTCTGCGGGAGGTGCGCCGTTGCCACCGCCGAGTCCAACATCAACCGCGGACGCACACTGGCCATGGCCAATGGTGGCGACGACTACGACGACAACTACGTCACCCTTTACCTCTGAAAAGACTTCCTGCGGATGCTCGGCAGGTCACTCACCCCTGAGCAGGGCGATGAGTGACCGGGCCTCCTCCTGGCAGGCCGTGCATCCTTCGAGGTGGCGTGCCATGGCCAGGTCCGTCTCGTCCGAGTCGTGGACCACCGCCTCGGCGTAGGCGTCCATGCGCTCGAAGCACTCGTCGCACGAGAGCCATGGCTTGGTGTCCAGGATCAGCGCGTCGACGGACCGCAGGTTCAGCGATGGCGTGCGTTCGCGCGGTGTCTGGCTCATCTGGTCCCTCCCGAGGTCCGAGCGGAGTCGTCGCGGGGGTCCGACGTAGCGGGTGGCACCGAATCCTTCTGCGCCGCAGCGAGGTACCCTCGCGCCATCAGTTCGCGCCGCAGGCGGACGCGGACGTCGTGGAGCGTCTTGTAGAGGGCTCCACGGGTCGTCCCGAGCCGTTCCGCGAGCACGTCGATCGGCACCGCGTCGACGAGCAGGGCGACCGCGATGCGTCGCTGGTACGGCGTGAGGACGCGTCGCATCGCGTCCGCGACGGCATCGGCGAGCGCTGCGCCCTCGGCGCGCAGCCCGGGATCGTCCCCTACCGAGGCCGGCCGGTCGTCCAGATCGCGCAGCCGCACCTCGCGGTGCTGCCACTGGAGGCGCCGGACCTCGGTGGCGGTCTGCAGGATCGCGAACTTGAAGGCCCAGGTCGTGAAGCGGCTTCGGCCCTCGAAGGTCTGCAGCTTGCCGAGCAGCACGGTCATGGCCTCGTCGGCCGCCTGGTTGACGACGACCTCGACGGCCTCCGGGGACGTGTCCGGCAGGGCGTCGCGCATCCGCCACACCTGGTGGCCGCACGCGCGCAGCATCAGGGCGTGGAGCTCTCGCAAGGCTGCAACGTGCCCAGGGCCGTCACCGGAGAGGTCGGCGACCCAGTCGATGTCCTCGTCCCCCGGGCTGCTCCTGGGGCCGGCCTCCACCGGCCGGGACCGCGGGCTCGTCGACGCTGCCCTCTCGACGGCGGGCATCAGCGGGGTCCCGGGCGGGGTGCGTCTACAGGGGTGTTCGCCGCTGGTGGCAGGTCCTCGAGCGGTGACAGGATCCGCGCCGCGAGCTCCGGCGGGCACCCCGCGTCCACGAGCTCGAGCAGGGCGTGCAGGTCGACGCGCATGCGCGCGAGCGAGGCAGCGAGGACCGAGGGGAACCCTGCCTCGCGCAAGCGACACCGGCGCCACTCCACGACGTCGAGCGGGGGACCCGGTCGGCTGCACCGAGCAGATCCGGGACTGGTTCGGGGTGGACGGGTGATCATGCCCTGTTTGCCGTCCCGAGTGCCGGAGATCTTACCCACCGTGCCCGATGCGTCGGGCCGCTGAGCGACCACGGTAAGACGCGTCGTTGGCGGCTGCACTAACACTCCGTCAGCGTCCCACGTCGTGGCCACCAGGTCTCGTGCCCCGGACGCCCCGTCGATCCCAAGGAGCAGCCATGGCCACCATCGGCAACCACCCGTCGGCCGTCCGCACCGAGCCCGCGGCACCGGCAGGCGGCGGCGACCCCGTACGCCAGGCCTACCTCGTCCTGCGCACCGCCTTCGTCGTCGCCCCGATCGTGTTCGGCCTCGACAAGTTCACCAACGTCCTCGTGCACTGGGACCAGTACCTGGCACCCGTGCTCTCGCGTCCGCTGCCCGTGACCCCGCACCAGGCGATGTATGCGGTGGGCGTGATCGAGGTCGTCGCCGGCCTCGTCGTGGCCCTCCACGCCCGGCTCGGGGCGCTCGTCGTCGCGGTCTGGCTGGCCGGCATCATCGTCAACCTGTTGCTCATTCCGGGGTTCTACGACGTGGCCCTGCGCGATCTCGGCCTGTTGCTCGCGGCGGTGGCGCTGCAGCGGCTCGCCACGCGTTTCGACCCGCGGCCGACGCTCTGGCCGATCCGCCGGGGCTGACCCGTGACCAACCCGACCCCGCCCCGGCCGGTCCGCCCACCCGAGCACGGAACCGATCCGGTGGACGCCTCGCGCGAACGAAGCGGTGCGCGGCCGACGGCGCACCGGCCCCGGACCTGGGCGGGAACCGGTGCCGTCAGCCAGCCCGACCTCGACCGTGCAGCAGCCGGAGCCCGCATGCTGTTGCAGGGGCTGGGCATCGACCTCACGGGCGAGTCACTGCGCCGCACGCCGGAGCGCATGGCCGCCGCACTCGCCGAGCTGACGAGCCCGCGCCCGTTCCAGCTCACGAGCTTTCCCAACGACGGCGGCTACGACGAGCTCATCCTCGCCCGCGGCATCCCGCTGCGCTCCCTGTGCGAGCACCACATGCTGCCGTTCGTCGGGGTGGCACACATCGGCTACCTCCCGGGCGACCGCATCCTGGGCCTGTCCAAGCTCGCCAGGGTGCTCGAGCACTTCGCCTGCCGACCCCAGGTCCAGGAACGGCTCACCACCCAGGTCGCCGGCTGGCTGGCCGCGCAGCTCTCACCCGTCGGCGTCGGCGTCGTCATCGAGGCCGAGCACCTGTGCATGACCCTCCGCGGCGTCCAGGCACCGGGCACGACGACCATCACCTCGAGCCTGCTCGGGGTCCTGCGGGAGGACCCACGCTCGCGGGCCGAGTTCCTCGCGCTCACCCGGTCGTCGGGGTAGGCACGACCGTCGTCCCGAGGGGCCTGATCCGCGCCGTCGCGGGTCAGGCCCCTCGGCGACCGGGTCAGCGCAGCGGTGGGACGCTCTCGAGCGTCGGCACGACCGGGGCGATGGTGCCGTCGGGGTTGTAGCGCAGCCGGTCGATGGTCACCTCGCGGTGGGTGCCGTCTCCGCCGGGGATGGCGAAGCGGTGGTACACGATGTACCAGTCGTCGGTGCCCGGCACCTGCACCACGGAGTGGTGCCCGGTGCCGAGGATCCCGAGCGACGGGTCCTTCGACAGGATGACGCCGTGGTTGACGAGACCGGCGCCGAGCGGCGAGGTCATCGTCGCGTAGCCGACCCGGTAGTTCTCGCTCCTCGTGTCGTCGATCGACCACGACAGGTAGTAGGTGCCGTTCCGCTTGTGCAGGAACAGGCCCTCGCGGAAGTCCGTGAGGCCGGAGAGCCGCACGATCTTCGCCGGGTCGTAGGACGTCATGTCGGCGTTCAACGGCACGACGTACGCGTTGCCGTTGCCCCAGTAGAGGTAGCTCTGGCCGTCGTCGTCGGTGAAGACCGCCGGGTCGATCGCCTGCCCACCGTTGGGGTTCGAGGCGACGAGCGGCTTGCCGATGGCGTCCTTGAACGGCCCCGCCGGCGAGTCCGCCACGGCCACCCCGATCTTCGCGTCGGCGCAGAAGTACAGGTAGTACTTCCCGTTCTTCTCGATGGCCGCCGGAGCCCAGGCGCGGCCGTCGGCCCACGTGACGTCGGGGCCGAGGTCGAGGATGACCGGGTGCTCGGTCCAGTGCACGAGGTCGGTGCTCGACCACGTCTTGAACGTCGTGCTCGACCAGCCGTCGAAGCCGTCGGTCGTCGCGTAGATCCAGTAGGTGTCGCCGAACCGGACGATGTTGGGGTCGGCGTTGTACCCGGGCAGCACCGGGCTGTTCATGACGACCGCCTTGACGCTCCACGTCCGCGTCGACCCGTCGGCGCCCGTCACGGTGTAGGTCACCGGCGCCGAGAAGTCCTGCGTCGAGCCGTTGCCCGGCGACACCCGCGCGTCGCCCGGCAGGCCGAGCGTCGGCGCGAGGTGCGTGACGTCGGTGCCCGGCTTCACGGGCAGCGTGACGGTGGCGGCCGTGGCGTCGATGATCGCCGGCACCTTGAGCGCGTCGAGCGTCACCGAACCGATGACGGTCTCGTTGCCGGGCAGCGCCAGCACCTCCTTGGCCGACAGCCCGCGGTTCCAGAGCGTGAACGAGCGGACCTTGCCCTTGAGGTAGCGGTCGCCCGAGTAGAGCGACCGGCCCACGAAGCTCGCCGTCGTGACCCCGTCGCCGAGCTGCCCCGGCGTCACGGTGACGCCGGTGGTGCGGGCCACCTCCGCGCCGTCGAGGTAGAGCACGGCCGTCCCGCCGGCGAGGGTGTACGTCAGCGTGTGCCACGACCCGCGCGGCACGTCACGACCGGACGCGGTGTTCTGCTCCGTCGAGTAGTCACCCTTGGCGATGGCGGTGCGGTAGGCGTTGCCCGTCGCGAAGAGATAGCCGTTGCCGGACCCGTTCAGGGTGTTGCCGAGCCCCCAGAGGAAGTACGGCGTCGGCTGGTTCGGGTCGATCCACACCTGCGTCGACACGGTGACCGCGTCGAGGCCGGCGAGCAGGTTGTCCGGCAGGTCGACGTAGCCGTTCGTGCCACCGAGCTCGACGGCGTCGCCGGTGCGCGTCGCGTCCCCCCTGAGCGTCGCGGCGCGTTGGTTGCCCGACGCGTCCGGGATGCTCGTCGCGCTCCCGCCGGCGGTCGTGCCGAAGCGGTAGTCGGCGACGACACCCTTCTTCGTCGACGCGGCCGGCGACGGCCCCGAGCGCAGCCGGTCGAGCTCGGCCTTGGTCACCGGCAGGACCGTGCCGTGTCGCGGACGGCCGGGCAGCTGGTAGTCCTTCGACATCGTGAACTGGCCCGACTCGAGATCCGTCGTCTCGAACGGCACGTAGCCGCGGCCGCCGAACTCGTCGATGAAGACGTACCACTTGTCCTCGGTGTTGGACTTGAACACCGTCGGGCCCTCGCCCTGGTTGATGCCGGCGCTCGTCGAGGTCGCCTTGCCGATGCAGTCCTTGACGAAGCCCCAGTCGGTCGAGAGCAGCGAGGTCGACTTCTGCTCGAGGATGAACTTGCTGCACGGCGTCGAGGACGTGTTGTTCCGCTCGTCCTTGGTGAACCGGTAGTAGGTGTCGCCGTTCTTGATGACCGTCGAGTCGATGACCGAGTAGCCGGGGTCGACCCAGACCTTCGGCGCGCTGAAGGTGCGGAAGTCACGCGTCGTCGCGTACATCATCCTGTTGTAGGTGCTTCCGGTGTGCTGCGGGTCGTCGGCGGCGTACAGCTTGGAGGCCCAGAACACGACGTAGGCGCCGATGGTGTCGTCGTAGTACGCCTCGGGGGCCCACGTGTTGCCGGCCTCCTTCGGCGACACGAGCACGTGGCGCTGCTGCCCCCAGTTGACGAGGTCGGTCGACTCCCACACCTCGATGTACCGGCTGCCCGTGCGCTGGCTGCGGTCCCAGTCGCCGTTGCCGTAGATCTTGAGGTCGGTGGCGATGAGGAAGAACCGGTCACCCTCGGGGCTGCGGATGACGAACGGGTCGCGCACGCCCTCCTCCCCCTCGGTCGAGGTGAGGACCGGGCGCCCACCGTTCAGCTCGTCCCAGTGCAGCGGGTCGTTGCCGCGGCTGCCGGCCATGTAGATCTGCTCGCCGTCGGCGCTGCCCTCACCGGTGAAGTAGGCGAAGGCGTAGCCCTCGAGCGGCTCCTTCTTCGGGGCCGCGAGGACGGTCAGGGTGAGGTTGCGGGTGGCCGACACGTCCCCGAGGACGGCGCGCACGACGAGCCGGCCCTTGGCGTCCTTGCTGCCGTAGGCCGGACGCGTCACCTCGCCGGTCGCGGTGACGACGCCCGGGTCCTTCGTCGTCCACGTCAGCGTGAGGCCGCGCGCCGCCTTCGTCGGGAGGGTGACGTTTCCGCGCACCGCCCCGGCGTCGGGGATGCTCACTGCGGCAAGGGCGTCGGCGACCTTCTGCTCGGCCGTGACGTCCTGCAGCACGGTGACGGTGAAGGTCTTCGACGCGCTCGACGCGGCGTAGGACACCGCCGCAGTCAGCGTGACGGTCGCGTTGCCCGAACCGGGGGCCGGACGCGTCACGGTGCCGTCGGTCGCGACGACCGACGGGTCGCTGGACGTCCACGTGACGGTCGAGCCGCCTGCGCCCTTCGTCGAGAGCGGCAGGTCGCCGGTGACGGCCGACGTGTCGCCGAGGTCGAGCGCCGCCGCGTCGGAGGCCACGCGCAGCGACGCCGTCTGCGCGCCGAGCCGGGCGGCCTCGTCGGCGGTGACGGCGCGGTCGTAGACCCGGAAGTCGCGCACCTTGCCCTTGAGGTACTTGTCGCCGGTGTAGACGGAACGGCCGAGGTAGTTCGCGGTGGTCGCCCCGCCGCCGATGGAGCCGGGCGTCAGGGTGACACCGGCCTTGCGACCGACCACGACCCCGTCCTCGTAGAGCACCGCGGTGCCGCCCTCCAGGGTGTAGGTCAGGGTGCGCCACTGGCCGCGGTCGACGTTGCGGCCGGAGGTGACCGTCTGTTCGGTCGACCAGTTGCCGCTCGCGATCGAGGCGCGGTAGGCGTTGCCGGTGGTGAAGAGGTAGCCGTTGCCGGCCCCGCTCGCCGTGTTGCCGAGGCCCCAGACGAAGTACGGCGTGGCCTGGGCCGGATCGACCCACACCTGGGTCGACACGGTGATGGCCGACAGGCCGCGCATGAGGTCGTTCGGCAGGCGCAGGTGGCCGTTCGTGCCACCGAGGCCGAGGCCCTCGGTGCCGAGCCAGCTCGTGTCGCCGCTGACCGTGGCGTCGCGCCCGTGCCCGGACGCGTCGGGCACGCTCGTGCCGGAGGGCTGGTCGAGCGCGTACCGCACGACGAGCCCGTCGTCGAGAGTGGTGGCACGTGCCGGAGCGGCCGCGGCGACGACCGTCGACAGGGCCACGCAGAGGGTGAGGGACAGGGTCGCGAGGACCGCGAACGGCCGGCGGGAGAACCCGCGCAGCATCGTGTCGGACATGCCGGTGACTTCCTTGTCAGGCACGCGGCGGGTAGCCGCGAGCGGAGGGTGCTGTGTCCGGGTGTTGTTGTCGCGCCGGGTCAGAGCCGGGCGGCGAGGCGGTGGTAGGCGGCGCTCCAGCGCAGGGTGTCCCGCACGGACTCCGGGGTCGAGGACCTGTCGATCACGACGAGCTCGGTACCGACCATCTCGGCGAGGTCGCGGAACTCCGGCGTGCCGACGGCCGTGGAGAGCACCGTGTGGTGCGGACCACCGGCGAGCAGCCACGACTCCGCCGAGGTGGACAGGCTCGGACGCGGCTCCCACACGGCACACGCCACGGGCAGGCGCGGCAGGTCGGCATCCGGCTCGACGACGTCGATCTCGTTGAGGGTCAAACGGAACCGGTCGCCGAGGTCACTCATGCCGACGACGACGCCGGCCCCTGGGGCCGCGGTGAAGCGCAGTCGCACCGGGTCCTCGCGGCCACCGATGCCGAGCGGGTGGATCTCGAGGGAGGGCTGCCGGTCCGCGATGCTCGGGCACACCTCGAGCATGTGCGCGCCGAGGATCTTCTCCTGGCCCGGGACGAGGTGGTAGGTGTAGTCCTCCATGAAGCTGGTGCCCCCCGGGCGGCCCTGCGCCATGGCCTTGGTCGTGCGCAGCAGCACCGAGGTCTTCCAGTCCCCCTCGCCGCCGAAACCGTAGCCGTCGGCCATGAGTCGCTGGACGGCGAGCCCGGGCAGCTGTCGCAGGCCGCCGAGGTCCTCGAAGTTCGTCGTGAAGGCGCCGAACCCACCGTCGGACAGGAAGGTCCGCAGGCCGGCCTCGATGCGGGCTCCGTACCGGAGGCTGTCGTGACGGTCCCCGCCGCGACGCAGCTCCGGCGCCACCGCGTACGCCTGCTCGTACTCGGCGACGAGCGTGTCGACCTCGGCGTCCGGGACGGCGTCCACCACCTCGACGAGGTCGTTGACGCCGTACGTGTTGACCGACACGCCGAACCGCAGCTGCGCCTCGACCTTGTCACCCTCGGTGACCGCGACGTCGCGCATGTTGTCGCCGAAGCGCGCGAGCCGCAGCGACCGCAGCTCGGCCACTCCGACGGCGGCGCGGGCCCAGGCGGCGACGCGGTCCAGGACGGCGGGGTTGCCGACGTGCCCGGCCACGATCTTGCGCGCGACGCCGAGCCGTGCTGCGACGAAACCGAACTCGCGGTCGCCGTGCGCGGCCTGGTTGAGGTTCATGAAGTCCATGTCGATCGTCGACCACGGCAGCTCCATGCCGGCCTGGGTGTGCAGGTGCAGCATCGGCTTGCGCAGCGCGTCGAGGCCGGTGATCCACATCTTGGCCGGCGAGAAGGTGTGCATCCACGTGATGACACCGACGCACTCGGGCGCGGCGTTGGCCTCGAGCATCGCGGCGTGGATGGCCTGGGCGTCGGTGAGGATCGGCTTCCACACGACGCGGACCGGCAGCTGCCCGCCGGCGTCGACCTCCTTGGCGATGGTCTGCGACTGGTCGGCCACCTGGCGCAGCGTCTCCTCGCCGTAGAGTCCCTGGCTGCCGGTGAGGAACCACACCTCGCGCGAGGCGGCGGAGTGGCGCGGGTCGGAGGCGGTGCTCATGGTGGATCTCCTTCTGGACCGGCGCTCAGCGCTGGCCGTACACGTTCTGGTAGCGGTCGAAGAGCGAGTCGACGTGGGCGGGGTCGATGGCGATCGGCTCGCCCAACTGCCGGGCGATGTGGACGGTGCGTGCGACGTCCTCGCACATGACGGCGGCCTTGACGGCCGAGCGGGCGTCCTTGCCGATGGTGAAGACCCCGTGGTTGCGCATGAGGACGGCGGCGGAACGGCTCTGCGTCAACGTGTCGACGATGCCGCGGCCGATGGAGTCGTCGCCGATCAGGGCGAACGGCCCGACCGGGATCTCGCCACCGAACTCGTCGGCCATCATCGTGAGCGCGCACGGGATCGGTTCGCCCCGTGAGGCCCACGCCGTCGCGTACGTCGAGTGGGTGTGCACGACGCCGCCGACGTGCGGGAGCTGCCGGTACACGTACGCCTGGGCGTCGGTGTCCGAGGAGGGCGCGAGCTCGCCCTCGACGACGCGCCCGTGCAGGTCGCAGACGACCATGTTCGCGGGCGTCAGGTCGTCGTAGGACACGCCGCTCGGCTTGATGACCATGAGGTCCCGTCCGGGCACCCGTGCCGACACGTTGCCGGCGGTCCAGATGACGAGCTGGTAGCGGGTCAGCTCGGCGTGCAGCGCGCACACCTCGGCCCGCAGGGCTGCGATGGTAGCGTTAACATCGGTGGCCACGCTCATGCGGCCTCACCTCCTGCGCTGACCTCCTGCGCGGAGGTGGAGGCCGCTGCGGAGGTGTCCGGAGCGGCGGTTCGCGACTCGACCGCCTTGCGCCGCAAGGCTTTCAGGCGCTTCATGACGTCGTTGCCACCCCGACCGAAGTGGTCGTGCAACGCCAGGTACTCGGCGTAGAGCTCGTCGTAGACCGTGGCGTCGACGTCGTCCGGGACCACGACGGCACGGCGCACCCGGCCCATGGCCTCGGCGGCGGCCGGCACGTCGGGGTGGACGCCGGCGGCGACGGCCGCGTGGATCGCCGAGCCCAGCGCCGGGCCCTGCTCGGAGCCGATCACCGACAGCGGCAGCCGCGTCACGTCGGCGTAGACCTGCATGAGCAGCGGGTTCTGCGCGAGCCCGCCGGCGATGACGAGCTCGGAGACCGGCACACCGCTGTCGCGGAAGGCCTCGAGGATGACCCGGGTGCCGAAGGCCGTCGCCTCGAGCAGGGCGCGGTACACGTCCTCCGGCCGCGTGGCGAGGGTCTGGCCGACGACGACACCCGACAGCTCGTGGTCGACGAGCACCGAGCGGTTGCCGCTGTGCCAGTCGAGGGCCACGAGCCCGTGCTCCCCCACCGCCTGCCGCGCCGCCAGCCGCGTCAGGTGCTCGTGCACCGACTCGCCGGCCTCTGCCGCCGCCGCCGCGTAGTCGGCAGGCACACCGGTCCGCGTGAACCAGCCGAAGATGTCGCCGACCCCGGACTGGCCGGCCTCGTAGCCGTAGAGCCCCTCGACGATGCCGCCGTCGACGACACCGCACATGCCGGGCACCTCGCGCAGCACGTCGCCGCTCATGACGTGGCACGTCGACGTGCCCATGATCGCGACCATCTGGCCCGGGCCCGTGGCCCGGGCGGCGGGCGCGGTGACGTGCGCGTCGACGTTGCCGACCGCGACGGCTATGCCCTCGGTGAGGCCCGTCCAGGCGGCGGCCTCGGCCGTGAGTCCGCCCGCGCGGGAACCGAGCTCGCCGATGGGCTGGTCGAGCTTGTCGGCCACGAAGGTGCGGAAGTCGGCGTTGAGCGCGCCGCAGAAGTCAGCGGACGGGTACGCGCCGTCCTGACGGATGCCCTTGTAGCCGGCCGTGCACGCGTTGCGGACGTAGCGGCCGCACAGCTGCCACACGATCCAGTCGGCGGCCTCGACCCACCGCTCGGTGGCGGCGTACACCTCGGGGTCCTCCTCGAGCACCTGCAGCGCCTTGGCGAACTCCCACTCCGAGCTGATGAGCCCGCCGTAGCGCGGCAGCCACCCCTCCCCGCGCGCCTCGGCGAGCCGGTTGATGCGGTCGGCCTGCCCCTGCGCGGCGTGGTGGCGCCAGAGCTTGGTGTACGCGTGCGGACGGTCGGCCCACTGCGGCAGCTCGGACAGCGGGGTGCCGTCGGCGGTCGTCGGCAGCACCGTGCAGGCGGTGAAGTCCGTGGCGATGCCGACCACGTCGGCGGGGTCGATGCCGGCGGCGGCGACTGCGGCCGGCACCGCCTGCCGCAGCACGTCGCGGTAGTCGTCCGGCACCTGCAGGGCCCACTCCGGAGGCAGCGTCACGTCGCCGACCGGGAGGCGGTCGGTGACGACCGCGTGGGCGTACTCGTGGACGGCCGAGCCGAGCTCGGTGCCGTCGTCGACGCGGACGACGAGCGCCCGGCCGGACAGCGTGCCGAAGTCGACGCCGACGACGTAGCGCGGCGCGGGGTCGGGATGGCTCATGTTTCGGAGCTCCTGGGGCTGGGTCGACCGGGCGGCGCGGTGCTCTGCCGGACGACGAGGACGGGGTCGATGAGGCTCGGCACCTGGTCGGTCTCGCCGGAGATGACCTCGGTGAGCATGGCGATGGCCTGGCGGCCGATCCGCTCGAAGTCCTGGCGGACGGTGGTGAGCGGCGGGATGAGGAACTCGGCCTCCGGCACGTCGTCGAACCCGACGACGCTGACGTCCTCCGGGACGCGTCGGCCGGCCTCGTGCAGGGCCCGCAGGACGCCGATGGCCATCTGGTCGTTGGCGGCGAACACCGCGGTGACGCCGGTCTCGGCCGCGAGGCGCAGCCCGGCGCGGTAGCCGCTCTCGGCGCTCCAGTCTCCGGTGACCGGCTCCAGGGGGCGCAGGCCGGCCGCGACCATCTCGGACCGCCAGCCCTCGGCGCGGGCGCGGGACTCGGCCCAGTCGAGGGGGCCGGTCACGTGCGCCACCTCCGTGTGACCGAGGTCGAGCAGGTGCCGTGTCGCGAGGCGGGCGCCGGCGACGTTGTCGACGCCGACGGTCCGCCGGGCCCGTGACAGGTCGCCCTCGACGATGACGAACGGCGTGCGGGCGCTGCGCGAGCGCGCCACCTCGAGCGCCTCGTCGTGGCCGGCGATGACGACGATGCCCTCGACGGCGAGCCGGTCGAGGTGGTCGACGGCGGCCTCGAAGCCCTCGCGCGTCATCTCCGCGAGGGACACCGAGCTGGCGAAGAACCCGGCCTCCCGGGCCGCCGTGTTGACGGTGCGGTGGATGCTCGTCGGGCCGAACAGCGTCGAGGCCGTGGCGATGATCCCGATGGTGGCCGAACGGCCGCTCACGAGCGCGCGGGCCGCCGTGTTCGGGCGGTAGCCCAGGCGCTCGATCGCCTGCAGGACGCGCTCGCGGGTCTCGGGACGGATGCTCGTCGCGCCGTTGATGACGCGCGAGACCGTCTGGTGCGAGACGCCCGCCAGGCGCGCGACGTCCTGCATCACGGGTGCTCGGGCGGCGGTGTCGCTCACGCCGCCCTCCTCGTGAAGAGGCGCTGCATGACGATGAACAGCAGCAGCAGGGTTCCGATCGCGATCTTGGTCCACCATGAGCTCAGCGTGCCTTGGAACGAGATCAGTGTCTGGATGACACCCAGAACGAGCACCCCGAGAAGTGACCCGAGCACGAACCCGACGCCTCCGGACAGCAGGGTGCCGCCGATGACGACCGACGCGATCGCGTCGAGCTCCATGCCGACGGCGTGCAGGCCGTACCCCGAGAGCATGTAGACGCTGAACAGCAGCCCGGCGATCGACGCGCACAGCCCGCTGATGCCGTACACCGCCACCTTGACGCGCCCGACCGGCAGGCCCATGAGGGCCGCCGAGGACTCGCTGCCGCCGACGGCGTACACGGTGCGCCCGAACCGGGTGCGGTGCAGCACCCACGCGGCCACCGCGACGATGACGAGGGCGATGACGACGCTCCACGTGATGACCACCCCTCCGCCGACGTCGAAGGTGCCGGTGGCCAGGGCCCGGAAGAACGGGTCCTTGATGGAGATCGACTCGACGCCGATGACGAAGCAGAGGCCCCGCGCCAGGAACATCCCGGCGAGGGTGACGATGAAGGGCTGGATCTCGAAGTGGTGGATGACCAGGCCCATGACGACGCCGAGGCCGGTGCCGGCCGCGAGGACGAGCAGGATGACGACCGGTGCCGGCAGTCCAGCCCGCAGCGTCGCCGCCGCGACCATCGTCGAGAGGGCCACGACCGCGCCGACCGACAGGTCGATGCCACCGGTGAGGATGACGAAGGTCATGCCGACGGCAAGGACGATGAGGAACGCGTTGTCGATGAAGAGGTTCGCGAAGACCTGGCCGGACGTGAAGCCCTCGTAGCGCACCGATCCCACGCCGAAGAGGAGCACGAAGAGGACGAACGTCGCGACGACGGGCAGCACGCGGCCGGGGATCCTCGGGAGGCGGGACAGGCCGGTGGCAGCCCGACGCGTCGACCGGGGGGTGGTGGGGGTGGTCGTCGTCATGGCTGGGCCACCTTCTGCTTGGCGTCGGACGGCGTCACCGACGAGTCGGTGGACGGGTCCGCGTCGGCCTGGTCGGCAGGGGCCCCACCCGCCGCATCGGACGGGATGGTCTGAGCTGCAGCAGGTTCCGCGGACCCAGCCCCTGCAGGCGACCTGGACGGGCGCCGGCGGTGGAAGCGTTCGCGCAGCCGCGGCGCCTGGAGCAGGCAGACGGCGAGGACGACCAGCGCCTTGAAGACGAGTGTCACCTCGGGGGCGATGCCCATCGAGTAGACCGTCGTCGTCAGGGTCTGGATGATGAGGGCTCCGACCAGCGTGCCGGCCAGCGAGTATCGGCCACCGGCGAGCGACGTGCCCCCGATGACGACGGCGAGGATGGCGTCCATCTCGATCCAGAGGCCGGCGTTGTTGGCGTCGGCCGCGCTGACGTTCGCGCTGATCATGAGCCCCGCGACGCCGGCGCACAGCGCGGCGAAGACGTAGACGGTCCAGATGATCGTCCGCGAGCGGATCCCGACGAGCCGGCTCGCCTCGGGGTTGATGCCGACCGACTCGATGAGCAGGCCGAGCGCGGTGCGACGCGTCACGAGCGACACCGCGACGAGCACGGCCAGGGCGATGAGGATCGCGACGGGCAGCAGGAGGAAGCCGGAGCCGATCTCGCTGAACGGTCCGTTGCGGACCGTGATGATCTGGCCGTCGGTGACGAGCATGGCGATGCCGCGCCCGGCCGTCATGAGCACGAGCGTCGCGATGATCGGCTGGATCCCCAGCGCCGCCACGAGGAAGCCGTTCCACAGGCCGAGCACGACGCAGAGGGCGAGCGCCACGAGGACGCCGCGCACCGCTGCTCCGGCGCTCGTCGGGTCGGGCGAGGCCACGATCGTCGTGCAGGCGACGGCCCCGGAGATCGCCGCGACGGCCCCGACGGACAGGTCGATGCCGCGGGTCGCGATGACGAGCGTCATGCCGAGGGCGATGAGCAGCGTCGGGGCGCCGTTCTTGAGGATGTCGACGAGGCTGCCGTAGAGGTGCCCGTCCTGCAGGCGCACCGCGAGGAAGGCGGGGTTGCTCACGGCGTTGGCGGCGAGCAGCGCCACGAGGGCGAGGACCGGCCACAGCAGCCGGCTGCCGCGGAGGCGCCGGCCCAGGCTCTCGGGAGCGTGAACGCGGTTCGTCGTCACGATGCCACCTGCTGGGTCAGGACGCCGGGCCCGCCCGGGGCGCCCGGGGCGCCCGCGTCGGCGTCGGTCTCGGCGATGAGGTGCAGGATGTCGTCGACGGTCGCGGACGCATCGAGCTCGGCGACCTTGGCGCGGTCCTTGAGCACGACGATGCGGTGCGAGAGGCGGGCCACCTCCTCGAGCTCGGCGGAGATGTAGACCACGGCCATGCCGTCGGCCGCCAGCTGCGCCACGAGCCTCTGGATCTGCGCCTTGGCGCCGATGTCGATGCCGCGGGTCGGCTCGTCGAGGATGAGCAGTCGCGGGTTCGTCACGAGCCAGCGGGCGAGGAGCACCTTCTGCTGGTTGCCGCCGGAGAGGCGTCCGACGACGGCCTCGGGGTCGGCCGGGCGGATGTCGAGCGTCTCGATCCAGCGGGCGACGAGCTCGTCCTTGGTGCGCTTCGGGAGGGGCCGGGCCCAGCCGCGCGCGGCCTGCATGGCGAGCACGAGGTTGTCGCGGATCGACAGGTCGGCAAGGATCCCCTCGCCCTTGCGGTCCTCGGAGCAGAAGGCGATCCCCGACGCGATGGCGGCGCGTGGCGTGCGCAGCGTGAGCTCCCGGCCACCCACCCGGATGGTGCCCGAGTCGGGGCGGTCGGCGCCGAAGAGCAGGCGCGCCAGCTCGGTGCGGCCGCTGCCGAGCAGGCCGGCGAGGCCGACCACCTCGCCGGCGCGGATGGTCAGGTCGAAGGGGGCCACCGAGCCACGTCGGCCGAGCCCGGACGCCTCGAGGACCGGCGGCGCCTCGGCGGTGCCCGATCCGGCGTCCTCGGCGAGGCGCTCGACCTCCTCGAGCACGCCGAGCTCGCGCCCGATCATCGCCGACACGAGCTGGATGCGGGACAGGTCGCGCGTCAGGTACTCGCCGACGAGTCGGCCGTTGCGCAGCACCGTCATCCGGTCGGCGATCTCGTAGACCTGCTCGAGGAAGTGGGAGACGAAGAGGATGGCGACGCCCTGGTCGCGCAGGTGGCGCATGATCCGGAACAGCTCGGCCACCTCGTCCTGGTCGAGGCTCGAGGTGGGCTCGTCGAGGATGAGCACACGCGCGTCGACGGCGACGGCCCGGGCGATGGCGACGAGCTGCTGCACGGCGATGGGGTGCTCGGCGAGGATCGAGCCCGGGTCGATGGACAGGCCCATGCGCGAGAGCAGCTCGGCGGCGCGGGCACGAGTGGCGCCGGAGTCGATGGCGCCGAACCGGTGCGGCTCACGGCCGAGCAGGATGTTCTCGGCGACCGAGAGGTTCGGGCAGAGGTTCACCTCCTGGTACACGGTGGCGACGCCGGCCGTCTGGGCCTCGCCCGGTCCGGAGAAGCGCACCGCCGTGCCGTCGAGCCGGGTCGTCCCGCTCGTCGCGGAGTAGACGCCGGTCAGCACCTTGATGAGCGTCGACTTGCCGGCGCCGTTCTCGCCCATCAGGGCATGCACCTCGCCCGGCAGGAGACGGAAGTCGACGTCCTGGAGGGCGACGACGCCGGGGAACTGCATCGTGATGCCGTTCATGGCGACGACGGGGCGGGCCGGGTCGGGGGGCCGCGGGCTCGGGGTGACCGTCATGACGTGTCCTTCGTTCCGGTTCCGGATGCTGGGCGGGTGCGGGTGGAGCGGCTGGTGGACGGCCCCCGCCACCACACCCGGAGGGTGGCGGAGGCCGTCGTCGAGCGAGGCGCGGGCCGGGGCCCGGCGCGCCTCAGTACTTGCGCGAGGGCAGGGCCGCCTTGGCCTGCTCCTGCGTGAAGGTGGTCTCCTCGGTGACGACGCGCTCGGGCACCGACTCACCGGCGACGACCTTCTTGGCGAGGTCCATCAGCTGGTCGCCGAGGAGCGGGCTGCACTCGACGATGTAGTTGATCTTGCCGTCGGCCAGGGCCTGCATGCCGTCGTGGACGGCATCGACCGTGATGATCTTGATGTCCTTGCCGGGCACCTTGCCGGCGGCCTCGATGGCCTCGATCGCGCCGAGCCCCATGTCGTCGTTGTGCGCGTAGACGACGTCGATCTTCGGGACCGACTTGAGGAAGGCCTCCATGACCTGCTTGCCGCCGGAGCGGGTGAAGTCGCCGGTCTGCGAGGCGACGACCTTGATCTGCGGGGCGCCGGCGATGGCGTCGGCGAAGCCCTTCTTGCGGTCGATGGCCGGGGCGGCACCGGTGGTGCCCTGCAGCTCGACGACGTTGACCTCGCTCTTGCCCTGGCTGTCCTTGACGAGCCAGTCGCCGGCCTTCTTGCCCTCGGCGACGAAGTCGGAGCCGAGGAAGGTCTTGTAGAGCGTCTTGTCCTCGGAGTCGACGGCGCGGTCGGTGAGGATGACCGGGATGTTGGCGCGCTTGGCCTCGAGCAGGACGGTGTCCCAACCGGTCTCGACGACGGGGCTGAAGGCGATGACGCTGACCTTCTGCTGGATGAAGCTGCGGATCGCCTTGATCTGGTTCTCCTGCTTCTGCTGCGCGTCGGAGAACTTCAGCTCGACGCCGGCGGACTTGGCCGACTCCTGCACGTTCTTCGTGTTGGCGGTGCGCCAGCCGCTCTCGGCGCCGACCTGGGCGAAGCCCATGACGAGCTGGCCCTTGCCGCCGGCGCCGCCACCGGGCGTTGCGGAGCTGCCGCCGCCACAGGCCGAGAGCGCGACGAGCGCCACGGCACCGACGGCCACCGGAAGGATCTTCTTCAGCACTGAACTGCCTCCAAACTCGGGACGCCGTCGTTGGCGCCTGGGTGCGGCCGACCTCCTCGTCCGCCGTGACCGTCAGGCCACTTGGAGCAAGAGTGTGAACGTTAACATTTGCGGTCGTCAACCCCCTGTCCGAGAAATCTCAGGATTCTTGACGGTGGCGGACAGCCTGCTATGTTAGCGCTCACTTTCGAACCCAGGAGGATGCGTGTCGACCGGTCACCGTCCCACGAGCATCGAGCTCGTCACCGACGGGCTCACCCTCGAGGTGCTCACGGCCGGTGCCGCCGTGCGCCGGCTCGTCGTCGAGGACGGCCACTCGGACGGGCCGGTCGACGTCGTCCTCGGGCACCGCGACGCCGCGACCTACAGCACGGACGGCGGCTACCTCGGCGCTGTGGTCGGCCGGTACGCCAACCGCATCGCCGGCGGCAGGTTCACCCTCGACGGCACCGAGTACCACCTCGACACGAACGAGGGCGCGAACACGCTGCACGGTGGGGCCGACGGCTTCGACCGACGCCGGTGGACCGTGGCCGAGGCCGGCGCCGACCACCTCCGGCTGCGGCTGACGAGCCCCGACGGCGACCAGGGCTTCCCGGGCCGGCTCGAGGCCGAGGTCACCTATCGCGTCGCCCCGGGCCTCGTCCGCCTCGACTACGCCGCCACGACCGACCGCGCCACGGTCCTCAACCTCACCAACCACGCGTACCTCAACCTCGACGGCGAGGGGTCGGGCAGCGTCGACGGGCACCTGCTGCGCGTCGAGGCCGACACCGTGGCGCCGGTGGGACCGGACCTGCTGCCGACCGGGCTGGCCACCGTCGCCGGCACGCCACTGGACTGGCGGGCACCCCGACGCATCGGCACCGTGCTGCAGGACGACCACGAACAGCTGCGGCGCGCCCGCGGGCTCGACCACCACTTCGTCATCCGCGGCTCCGGGATGCGCACCGCCGCCGTGCTCACGGGCCGCAGCGGGCGCACCCTCACCGTCGAGTCCGACCAGCCCGGGGTGCAGGTCTACACCGGCGGCCACTTCGACGGGACGGCCGTGGGGCTGTCCGGCCGGCCGTACGGGGCCCGGGCCGGCATCGCGCTGGAGACCCAGGGCTTCCCCGACGCCCCGAACCGGCCCGAGCTGGCCTCGACCGTCCTGCGACCCGGCGAGGTGTTCCGCACGACGACGGTCTGGCGCCTGGCCTGAGCGGGGCGGCTCAGCCCCCGAACCCCCAGCCGAGGCGTCCGGGCGTGCCGGCCCCGTGTCGGCGAGCCCACTTCTCGATGCCCCTGGCGTCGATCGGCAGGGCCGCCGAGAGGACCTCGTGACCGTCCGGGGTGACGAGCAGGTCGTCCTCGAGGCGGACGCCGACCCCACGCAGCTCGGGTGGCACCGTGAGGTCGTGGGCGTGGAAGTAGAGGCCCGGCTCGACCGTCAGGACCATGCCCGGCTCGAGTGGCGCACCCATGTACTGCTCGTACTCCGAGGACATGCAGTCGTGCACGTCGAGGCCGAGGTGGTGGCCGATGCCGCACACCAGGTACCGCCGGTGCTGCTGCCCCTCGGGCGAGAGCGCCTCGTCGACGGACACGTCGAGCAGCCCCCAGTCGCGCAGGCCGGTCGCGACGACCTCCATCGCGGCGAAGTGGAAGTCGGTGTACTGGACGCCAGGGCGCACCTGCGCCATGCCGGCGCGGTGGGCGCGCTCGACGAGGTCGTGGACGGCACGCTGGTCCTTGGTGAACGTCCCCGACGGCGGGACGGTACGCGTCACGTCGGCCGTGTAGAGCGTCCTGGCCTCGACGCCCATGTCGAGCAGCAGCGGCGCGTCGGCCAGCACGGGGCCGTCGCAGCGCACCCAGTGCAGCGTGGGGGCGTGGGGGCCGGAGCCGACGATGCTCGAGTAGCCCGGGCCGTTGCCGTGGGTGCGGGCGTGGCGGTCGAAGGTGCCCTGCAGCCACCGCTCCCCCAGACCGTCCACCGCGGCCGGCACCTCGCCCATGACCGCCTCGAAGCCGCCCACCGTGGCGTCGATCGCGGCACGCAGCTGGCCGATCTCCCACTCGTCCTTGATCATCCGCAGGTCCGAGAGCACGGCGGACAGCCGGGCGTCGCGCTCCAGCCCGTGCGCCGCGACGACGTCGTCGGTGACGCTCGGCGCGGCCCACGCCCCCGCGCAGCCGTCGAGGAAGGCCGCCAGCTCACCGACCGGACGCACGTGCACCTGGAGGGCCTCGCTCCACTCCCGCAGCCCCGGCGACGACCCGACCCACAGCTCACCGTGGTCGGCGTCGCCGTAGAAGGCCCTCTCGCCGGGACGGGCCGGCGGCGGGAGGAACAGGGTCGCGTCGCCCCCGTCGGCACCCGGCCGCAGCACGAGCGTCGCACCCTCGGCCTGGCAACCGGTGAGCCACACGAAGTCGCTGTCGGCGCGGAAGCCGTACGACGCGTCGCCGTTGCGGCGTGGCGCGGTCCCGGCGGCGACGACGACCGCGCGCCCGGGCAGCCGCTCGACGAGCCGGCGCCGGTGGTCCGCGGCGGCCGTGGCCGTCCCGTCGACGAGATCCGGGCGGACGGCCTCGTCGGTCCAGCCATGCCCGATGGTGGACACGAAGCCGGGTGCCTCGTGCAGCCGCGGGGGCCTCGTGCCGGCGTACGGCGGCCGGGTCCCGGACTCGTGGGTGGTCGTGCTCATCGTCGTTCTCCTCCTCGGTCGCGGACCAGCTCGCGCAGGTGCGTCAGCACCTTCCCGCTGCCGATGCCGTCGTGCTCGAACTCGTTGGTGACCCAAGCCTGCGAGCTGCCGAGACGCGAGAGCGTGTCGAGCTGCAGCTGGGCGTCGACGTACATGTCGTCGTAGTAGACGGCCGCGGCGACGGGCACCTCGTTGGCCGCGAGGCGTTCGAGGTCGTAGAGCCGCGACCAGGTCGGTCGCGCGGCCAGCGCACGGACGGCCGGGCCGAAGCCGCGCAGCAGGCGCACCTGCTCGAACATCCACGGGAAGGCCATCTCCCCGGTGAACAGGAGCGGTCGACGCTCGGGGCCGAACTCGGGCCGGCGGTCCCGCTCCTGCTGCGCGGCCCAGGCGATGGGGCCGTTCTCGCCGTCGCCGTAGATCGACTCCTGGAGGGTCCAGAACAGCGGGTTGCCGGCCGACGAGGAGCGGGCGAGACACTCCTCGAGGAAGGCCGTCGAGAGCCGGCCCGGCCGCGCGAACGCCTTCTCCACGAGCCAGTGCATCCGTTCGAACCCCGGCTTCATCCCGAAGTCGATGCCGAGCGACTGGAAGCGGTGCACGGTGAGGACGTCCCCGTCCGGCAGCAGCACGTCGCCGGCGGCGAGACGGTCCGCGACCGCTGCCACGGCGGCGACGTCCTGCGGGTAGCGGCGGTAGTACTCGGCCGTCTTGGCCGCGACGCGGCTGAAGGTGCGCCGGTACACCTCGGCCGCGCTCGCGGGCGTGCCGGGGATGCCGCCGGCGACGTAGCAGGCGGCCAGCCCCTCGGGCGCGCGGCTGAGGTAGGCCAACGTGATCCACCCGCCGTAGCTCTGGGCGAAGGTCGACCAGCGACGCCCGCCGTACACGGCGCCCCGTACGTGCTCGAGGTCGCGCACGATCGAGTCGGCGCGGAAGTGGGCGAGGTGGTCGGCGCCCGACGCGTCGGAGAGCCCTTCGAGGTCGGCTGCCTCGAGGGGCGTGCTGCGCCCGGTGCCACGCTGGTCGGCGAGCACGACGCGGTAGGTGCGCAGTGCCTCGTCGACCCAGCCGCTGCGGTCGACGGGGCGGGGGTTGGCCCCGCCCGGACCGCCCTGCAGGTAGACGAGCAGCGGCAGGTCGTCGTCGCGCTTGTCGGGGTCGACGAGCTCGCGGACGAAGACCTCGATGGAGGGCCCATCGGGGTCGTTCCAGTCGAGCGGCACGGGCACGACCCGCTCTCGCACGTGCAGGCCGGGAAGGTGGTACTCGAGGGTGGAGGTCATGGGTCAGGCTCCTCTGCGTGCAGCGCCGGCGTCTACGGAATCCCTTGTCGCGCGGAGCCGCTCGGCGGCCCTCGCCCTGCGTGCAGCCTCCCACTCGGGCCGGATCCGCGGCACGGCGGCCAGCAGCGTCCGGGTGTACTCGTGCTGGGGGTCGTCGAAGACCCGGTCCCGGTCGCCCTCCTCGACGACGCGTCCGCCCGACATCACCGCGACGCGTGAGGCGATCTGCCGGACGACGGCGAGGTCGTGGGCGATGAACAGGTAGCTGAAGCCCTCCTGACGTTGCAGGTCGCGCAGCAGGTTGATGATCTGCGCCTGCACCGACACGTCGAGGGCCGACACCGCCTCGTCACAGACGACGAGGCGTGGCCCCACCGCCAGGGCCCGGGCGATGCCGATGCGCTGCGCCTGGCCGCCGGAGAACTGGGCCGGGTGCCGCTGCCACTGGTCCGGGTCCAGGCCCACGCGCTCCATCAGGGCCTGGGTGAACGCGCGGGACCCGCCCGGCGGCCGACGGCCCTGGTAGAGCAACGGTGCCGTGACGATCCGCTCGACGGTGTGCCGTGGGTTGAGGGAGGAGTACGGGTCCTGGAACACGACCTGCACCTCGTTGCGGAACGCGTGCAGGTCACGGCCGCCCATCCCGGTCACGTCCTGGCCGTCGAACCGGACGGTGCCGGAGGTCGGGTCGAGCAGCCGGGCCACGAGCCGAGCCGTCGTCGACTTGCCCGACCCGGACTCGCCCACGAGCGCAAGGGTCTCGCCCGGGTGCACGGCAAGGCTGACGTCGTCGACCGCGCGGAAGGTGCGGGCCTTCCGCACGAGTCCTCCCGTACCGGCGACGGCGAACTCCTTGACGAGGTGCTCCGCCTCGAGGATCGGGCTGGCGGTCATCGGTGGCCTCCTGTCGGGGTCAGGCTGCGCAGGTCGCCGATCTCGTCGTCGATGCGCGGTACGGCCTCGAGCAGTCCCTGCGTGTAGGGGTGCTGCGGGTCGCTGAAGATGGCCTCGACCGGCCCGCGCTCGACGCACACGCCGGCCCGCATGACGACGATGTGGTCGGTCACCTCGCTCACGACGGCGAGGTCGTGGGTGATGAGGACGAGCGAGGTGCCGGTGTCGCGGCGGATCTCCTCGAGCAACGACAGGATCTGCGCCTGGACGGTGACGTCGAGGGCCGTCGTGGGCTCGTCGGCGATGAGGAGCTCGGGCTCGGTCGCGAGCGCCATGGCGATCATGACGCGTTGCCGCATCCCGCCCGAGAACTGGTGCGGGTAGTGGTCCACCCGCCGGCCGGCGTCCTTGATGTGGACCCGGTCCATCGCCTCGACGGCGACGGCGCGGGCCTGGCGCCTGGTGACGCCGCGCCGGTGCGACCGGTAGGCCTCCTCGATCTGGGCGCCGACCGTGTAGTACGGGTTCAGCGAGGACAGCGGGTCCTGGAAGATCATGGCGACGCGGTCGCCACGGACCCGGCGCAGCTGGGCCTCGGACATCGCCGTGAGGTCCTCACCACCGAGCCGGACCGTTCCGGTGCGGGTGGCCGTGCGCGGCAGGAGCCCCATGACCGCGAGGCTCGTCAAGGACTTGCCGGACCCGGACTCGCCGACGATGCCGAGGGCCCCGCCCGGCTCGAGGTCGAGGTCGAGGTGCGACACGACGTCGACGGTGCCGCTGGTCGTCGGGAAGGACACCGTGAGGTCGCGGACCTCGAGCGCCACTGAGGCCGTGGGGTGCCCGCTGGTGCGGCTCGCGAGCCCCGGGGTCCTGGTCGTCCTCGTCGTGGACGTGCTCGTCGGGCTCATGCCGCCACCCGCACCCTCGGGTCGATGAACGTGTAGCCGACGTCGACGACGACGTTGCCGACCACGACGAAGAACGCCGCCAGCAGCGTCACGCCCATGATGACCGGCTGGTCGTTCTTGGCGATCGAGTCGGCGGCCATCTTCCCGACCCCGTTGAGGCCGAAGACCGTCTCGGTGATGAGGGCACCGCCGAGGAGCCCGGCGAAGTCCATGCCGAACACCGTCACGACCGGGGTCAGGGCCGGCCGCAGCGCGTGGCGACGCCAGACGAGCCGCGGGGCCAGGCCCTTGGCGCGGGCGGTGCGCAGGAAGTTCTCCTGGAGGGTGTCGATGACGTTGGCGCGGGTCAGACGCGTGTAGGCGGCCGCGTACCCGACGGCCAGCACGATCCACGGCATGACGAAGTTGAGGAACCAGCGCCCCGGGTCCTCACCGAACGGCACGGCCTGCGGGAAGGGCAGCCACTGCAGCTGGACGACGAGGACGTACTGGAGCACCAGCGCGAGGACGTAGTTGGGGATGCTGAGGCCACCGAGCGTCAGGCCGGTGAGCGCGCGGTCCACCCACGTGCCCTCCTTGACCGCGCCGACGAGCCCCGAGACGACGCCGACGAGCAGCCACAGCACCGCCGCACCGATCGCGACGGTCGCCGACACGGGCAGCCGCTGCACGATCATGTCCGTGACCGACTGGCTGGACTGGAAGGAGTAGCCGAGGCACGGCGCGGCGCACTGGACCGCGTTCGCGCCCTCGCCGTAGGTGCGACCGGCGACGAGGCCCCGGAGGAAGGTGAGGAACTGGGTCCAGAACGGCTGGTCGAGCCCGAGGTTCTGCCGGATCTGGTCGATCCGCTCGGGGGTGCAGTTCTTGCCGCACACCTGGACCGCCGGGTCGGGCGAGAGCAGGAAGAACACGGCATAGGTGAAGAGACAGACGAGCAGGAGCACGCCGACCATGGCGGCGATCCTGCCGACGAGGTAGCGGGGCATCAGCGGGCCTCCCCGGTGTCGATGACGGCACGCAGTCGGTCTCCGAGGACGGTGAACGACAGCACGAGCAGGAACAGGAACAGCCCGGGGATCGCGAAGTACGTCGGCACGACCGAGTACCAGCTGACCGAGCTGGCGATCATCTGCCCCCACGAGGGCTCGGGCGGCACGACGCCGACGCCGAGGAACGACAGGCCTGCCTCGGTACCGATGTAGCCCGGCACCGAGAGGGTGACCATGACGATGATCGTGGACCGAAGGTTGGGCAGGATCTCGGCGAAGACGATGCGCACCCCGGAGGCGCCGGACGCCTGGGCCGCCTCGACGAACTCGCGCCGGGCGGTCGACATCGCCTGGCCCCGCACGATCCTGGCCAGGTAGGGCCAGCCGAACACGGAGATGACGACGACGAGCAGCGTCGAGCGGTTGCCTGCCGGCAGCGCCGAGAGCACCGCGATCATGAAGATGAGCGCGGGGAAGGCCATGAGGAAGTCCATGACGCGCGACACGACCTGGTCGACCTTGCCGCCGAAGTAGCCGGCGAGCAGACCGAACGTCACGCCGAGGACCGTGGTCAGGGCCGTCGCCGCGAGCGCGATCGTCATCGAGACCCGGGCTCCGTAGACGACGCGGGCGAAGATGTCCCGGCCGCTGCCCGGCTCGACGCCGAACCAGTGGTCGGCGCTCATGCCGCCCCAGGGACCGAGCGGCACCCCGCCGAGGTTCGGGTCGATCGCCGACTGGTCGAACTCGTACGGCGACCACCCGCTGACCTTGACGATGAGCGGGGCGAGGAGGGCCATGAGGACGACGAGCCCGATGTAGCTCGCCGACAGCACGGCACCGGCGTCGTGGCGCAGGGTTCGCAGCACCCGGGCGCCGGAGGCCGGCTCCGCGGGCGGCGCGACGGCATCCGTCGCGCCGCCCGGGAGAGCCTCACCGGGGCGCTCGAGCTCGGTGGGGGTGATCGTCATGCGGGCGTCACTTCTTCGACGGGTCGCGCAGCCCGACGAGGACGTAGTCGATGCCGCCCGTGGCCGCGCCCGGCGAGGCGAACAGCCCGGCGACGTTGCTGCCCGGCAGGTACACCGCCTGCTCGACGTTGAGCGGCACGATCGGCGCGAGCCTGCTGATCTGCTCGTCGAGCTCACCCCACCGCTTGTTGGCCGCGGCGAGGTCGGTCATCGCACCGATCTCGTCGATCGCGTGGTTGACGGCCGGGTCGTCGAGCTGGGCGAGGTTCTGGTTGCCCTTGTCGGTGATGGTGGGGCCGTAGAACAGCGGCGGCAGGAAGGTCGCCGCCGACGACGCCCAGTCCGGGCACCAGCCGGTGATCGCGGCGTCGTGCTGCTGGGACCGCGTCGCGATCGTCTCGTAGTACTTCGAGGTGTCGATGACGTTGAGCTGCACGTCGATGCCGATCCGCTTGAGCGACTGCTGGATCGCCTCGGCCTGCTTCTGCATCTTGGGCTGGGACCGGATGTCGAGCACGAGCGGGAAGCCCGCCGACTGGCCGGCCTCGGTGAGCAGCTTCTTGGCGGCCTCGACGTCGCCGCCGTGGCCCTGGCTCGGGTAGAGGTCGAAGCCCTTGTGGCCGGCGACGGTCTTGGGCAGCGTCGTCGTCGCGATCGTCGCCAGCTGGGTGCCACCGGTCGCGTTCTGGACGGCCGCCTTGTCGACGGCGTAGCTGATCGCCTGGCGCACCCGCACGTCGTCGAGCGGCTTCTTCGTCGTGTTGAGCGACATGTAGGTGGTGCAGATGCCGGACATCCGCAGGACGCGGTCCTTCAGCTGCGGCGTCTGCAGCCGGGGCAGCGTCGAGGCCTGGATCGTGCCGGCGATGGCGTTGACGTCGGCGCCCTGGCCCGCCATGAGCCGCTCGTCGATCGTGGCCGGGTCCAGGCCCATCGTGAAGCGCCAGCCGTCCGGCTTCGCGGTGCGGACGTCGTCGGTCTTCGGGTCCCAGCTCGGGTTGCGCTCGAGCTGGATGAGGCTGCCCGGGGTGTAGGAGGCCAGCTTGTAGGGGCCCGACGCGATGACCGCCTTGAGGAAGGAGTCACCGGCGCCGCTGCCCTTGGGGAACGGCGTCATGTTGACCTGCGAGACGACGGCGTCGAACTCCGGGAACGGCTTCTTGAGGTGGAAGACGATCGTCTGCGGGTCCGGTGTCTCGATGGTCGACAGGTCGCCGGAGCGGTACGGGCCCTGGTAGCCGGCCGGAGCGGCGATGACCTGCTTGGCGTACGGGGAGCCGATGCCGATCTCGGGGTCCCACGAGCGAGAGATGCCGAACTTGACCTCGGCCGAGGTGATCGGGGTGCCGTCGTCGAACTTCAGGCCCTGCTTGAGGGTGTACGTCCACGTCTTGCCGCCGTCGGACTGCTTGCCCAGACCGGTGGCGAGGTCGGGGACGATCGCGTTCGGGTCCTCGGCGTTGCCCGGGGCGGGTGTCGTCAGGGTGCGGTAGACGAGGCGGTAGAAGTTGTTGACGCCGCCGTCCCAGCCGCGGGCCGGGTCGAGGTAGGAGAAGTCGGCGTTCTGCAGCACGTCGACGATGCCGCCCCGGGCCGGGGTGGCGGTGAACGACGTGCCGGTGCTGGTCGGTCCGCTGGACGCGCCGCCGCCGCAGGCGCCGAGGCCGAACGCAGCGGTCGCGGCGAGGGCCACGGTCGTGGTGAGGTGCCGTTTCATGGTGACCTTCCGGGGAGTTCGAATGGGTTGACGTGCTGGGATCAGCTCTGGCGCAACCAGACCCGCATGGCCGCGGGCTCTCGGTTGCCCCAGAGGAAATAGGGGACGAGCGGCACCGGGATCACCGGTGCTGGCTCTGAGGACTCGCCCTGCTCGACGTCGGTGGCCTGGCCGGACGCGTCGAGCTCGGGGTAGGGGTCGGCCGATCGGGCCGGGCGGACGGCGAAGAGGCCTTCGACCGCGTGGGCCGTCACGGCGTCCTGACCGGGAGTCGCGGCCTCGCGCGCGCCGACGAGTACGAGGTCGTCGACGGCAGCCGGGGCGTCCTGCTGCTCGAGGCAGTGCACGACCGGGCCGCGGACGACGGCGACCGCCCCACGCGTCGCGTCGACGTGCGGGTGCGACACGATGCGGCGGACCCGCATCGGCAGCTCGAGCCGGAGTCGCTCCCCCGGGTTCCACCGCCGCGTCAGGCGCAGCCACCCCGGCGCGACGCCGGGAACGGGCTCACCGTCCAGCGTCGCGGTGGCGCCCCGCGCCCACCCGGGGACGCGCAGCGCGAGGGTCACCTCGTCCGGGGAGCCGCGTCGGACGCGCACCTCCACCGTCCCCTCGAAGGGGTAGCCGGTCTCGACGTCGACGTCGAGGGCCGGCGAGTCGACCTGCCCCGCGGCGAGGATGCCGAGGGTGAGCGACGCCTCGTCGGCGACGGCGACGTGGTCCTGCAGCTGGGCCATCCAGCGCACGACGTTGGGCGGGCAGCAGGGGCAGCCGAACCAGGCCCGGCGCAGCGGCTCGCCGCCGGTCTCGGCGCCGGAGCGCTGCTCGTGGTCGGGGCGTCGCTGCAGGGGGTTGTCGTAGAAGAACGACGCCCCCTCGAGCCCGAGCCCGACGGCGTAGGCGTTGTAGAGGATGCGCTCGACGGCGTCGAGGACGTCGGCGCGTCCCGTGGCGACGAAGAGGCGCCATCCCCACTGCATGGCACCGATGGCTGCGCACGTCTCGGCGTAGGCGCGCTCCGAGGGCAGCTCGTACCGGTCGCCGAACGCCTCGTCCGAGTGCCGGGCCCCGAGACCCCCGGTCAGGTACGACTTGGTCGCGACCATGTCGTCCCACAGTGACCCCAGGTGGGCGAGGAGCGAGGTGTCACCGGTCTCGACGGCCACGTCGGTGGCCCCCGCCGCGAGGTACACCATCCGCACGGCATGACCGGTGACCGAGTCCATCCGGCGCAGGGGCGCGTGGTCCTGGAAGTAGTCGGGCGGGAAGATCGAGTGCGTCAGCGTCCCCGCGCCGCGCCGGTCGACGAACAGCTGCGCCTGGCGCAGGTACCGGTGCTCGCCGGTCTCGCGGTACAGCTCGACGAGCGCCATCTCGACCTCGGGGTGGCCGCAGTAGGCCGGCTCACCCGCATCGCCGTAGCGCTCGACCACGAGGTCGGCGAACCGGCAGGCGACCTCGAGAAGCCGTCGGTCTCCGAGCCGGCGCGACGCGGCGACCGCGGCCTGGGTCAGGTGGCCGAGGTTGTACATCTCGTGCCCCCAGGCGAGGTCGGCCCACGGCTCACGCAGCGCCCCCTCCCCCGCGAAGGCCGTGCCGACGTAGCCGTCCGGGCGCTGGCTGCGGGCGACGAGGTCGACCGCGGTCTCGTAGAAGTCGCACGCCTCGCCGAACCACGCACGGTCCTGCTCCGACTCCGGGTGGGCCAGCTCGTAGGCGAGGCCCTCGAGCGTCTTGTAGACGTCGGTGTCGAGGAACGGGTAGCGGCCGGCGAAGGACGCCCCGGTGCCGTCGGCGAGGCGACGGAAGTTCTCGAGGTTGCCGGCCTGCCGCACCTGACGCGTCGTGTGCGGCACGGTGACGTCGCGGTTGCGGGCCTGCCAGTCGGCCAGCAGCCCGGGACCGAGCCGGACGGCGGCGGCGCCGAGCGGGCGTCCGAGCGGCCCGGCCAGGTCCGCGGCGGGGGCGGACGACGCGCGGGACCTCGCCCCCGGGGCACGACGAGAGGCGTCGGGGGAGGCAGGCAGGGAGGTGGCGGAGCCAGGCACGAAACGGTTCTCCTCAGTGCTACGTGATATTTCACTGACCGCTGGACGGATGCGATTGCCGGGGAGTCAACCACACGCCGACTTGTCAGGGGAAGACCCGATGTTAGCGTTCACAGAAATGTGACAAGCACAGACTTCGCGAGAGGAAGCACGTCACGACAGCCGAGCTGCACCGTCGGAGCCGCCGGTCTGCAGCACGCTTGACACGAACGACTCAATGCTACGTAAGATATTACTGATCCCGCACGAGGGTCCTGTCGCGCACCGTGACCGTCGACGCCGTGCCATCGGAAGGAGACGGATGAGCACGTCGACCGCCAGCGGCTCGCTCCGCCGCATCGAACCCACCGAGAGCCTGCGCGAGCGCGTGCGCCGCGCCCTCGTCGCCGCGATCGTGACGGGCGAGCTGGCTCCCGGGCAGCTCGTGTCCGTGCCCACCCTCGCCACCCGGTTCAACGTGTCGGCGACCCCGGTGCGCGAGGCCATCCTCGAGCTCGAGAAGGCGGGCTTCGTCGAACCCGTGCGCAACAAGGGCTTCCGGATCACGGTCGTCAGCGAGGACGTGCTGCGCAATGTCGCCTCGGTGCGCCTGATGATCGAGCCGACCTGCATGGAGCGGCTCGCCACCTCGTTCCCGTCGGCCGCCCTCCCCGAGCTGCGCGCCGGCGCGGACCGGATCGTCGAGGGAGCCCGAACCGGCGACCTCGTGGCCTACCTCGAGGCCGACACCGCCTTCCACGTCCGGCTCACGGCGATGCTCGGCAACCCGATCACCGTCGAGATCGTCAGCGACCTGCGGAGTCGGGCCCGCCTGCTCGGTCTCTCCGCCATCGCCGGAACGAGCCGCCTCATCGAGTCCGCCCACGAGCACCACGAGCTGCTCGACCTGCTCGCCGGTGGCGACGGAGCCGGGGCCCGGACGCTCATGGAGCGCCACATCGGGCACTCCCTCGGGCTGTGGGCGGGCCAGACCGAGCACTGAGGCCGCCCGAGCGCTGCGGCAGCCCACGCCCGGCGACCCGGTGCACACCCGGCCGTGCCCGACGCCGTCCACCCGAGCCATCGCTCGAGCCCCAGGGCCTCCTCCCCGCACACGTCCGAACGCACGACAGGAGCAGCATGAGCGACGTCATCGTCGTCGGCGCCGGCATCATCGGCGCCGCCTGCGCACGTGCGCTGGCCCGCGACGGGGCGCGCGTCACCATCCTCGAGCGCGGCACCCCGGCCACCGGCACGAGCGCGCACGGCGAGGGCAACGTCCTCGTCTCCGACAAGGGCCCCGGCCCCGAGCTCGAGCTGGCACGGTATGCGTCCTCGCTCTGGCCGGAGATGGCCGCGCGGCTGGCCGAGGAGCTCGGGCCCCGGTTCCCGTCGGTCGAGTACGAGCGCAAGGGCGGGCTCGTCGCCGCCACGACCCGCGAAGGGGCGGGGCCACTGCTGGAGTTCGCCCGCGACCAGCGCGCCGTCGGCGTCGATGCCCGACCGGTCGACCTCGCGGAGGCCCTCGCGCTCGAGCCCGACCTCTCCCCCGCCATCACCGCCGCAGTCCACTACCCCGAGGACGCCCAGGTGCAGCCCGTCGTCGCGGCCGAGGCGCTCCTGGCGTCCGCGCGGCGGCTCGGTGTCACGGTCCGTTCGCAGACCGAGGTGCTCGGTGCGGTCACGAGCGGCGGGCGGGTCACCGGGGTCCGCACGTCCACCGGCACCCTGGCCGCCGATGCCGTGGTCGTGGCAGCGGGGCCCTGGTCCGGGATCGTCGGCGACCGTCTCGGCGCGCCACTGCCCGTGCGGCCACGCCGGGGGATGGTCCTCGTCACCACCCGCATGCCGCACCGCATCCGGCACAAGGTCTACGACGGCGACTACTTCGGCGCGACCCAGTCGGCCGACGCCGCGCTGCAGACCTCTGCCGTCGTCGAGTCCACTGCAGCGGGAACGGTGCTCATCGGCTCGAGCCGCGAGCAGGTCGGCTTCGACACGCGACTGCGCGTCGAGGTCCTGGCTGCCATCGCCGAGCGCGCCCTGCGCCTCTTCCCGACGCTCGCGGGCGCGAGCGTCATGCGCTCCTACCTGGGCTTTCGTCCCTACGTCCCCGACCACCTGCCGGTCATCGGACCTGACCAGCGCCTGCCCGGCCTGTGGTTCGCGACGGGCCACGAGGGTGCGGGCATCGGCCTGGCCCCCGCGACCGGCGAGATCCTCGCAGCGCTCATGGCGGGCACCCGGCCGGCCCTCGACGCCGCACCGTTCCACCCCGGCCGCCCCGGCCTCACCGCCGGCAGCCTCGCACGCACCGAGGAGGCTGCCTCGTGAACCGTCCGAGCACCGGCGAGACCGTCA
>JAEWFB010000399.1 GCA_023389095.1 Actinomycetes bacterium | reverse complement strand
GCCGTCGGCCGAGCGCGTCCCGGTCGTCGCGTCGCTCCGGGCGCGCGACCCCGACGCCGCGCGCGCCCTCGTCGAGTCGACGTGGGCCACGGACGCGGCTCGCGACCGGAGAGCCCACCTCGAGACGTTCCGCGTCGGCCTCGGTCCCGGCGACGAGCCGCTGCTCGAGCGGGCCCTCGACGACCGGTCCGGCGGCGTCCGCGAGGTCGCCGCTGACCTCCTCGACGGCCTGCCGGGCTCGGCGCGCGCGGCGCGGATGGCGCAGCGGCTCCGGCCCCTCGTGCGCACCACCGGGATGCTGCGCCGCGGGCTCGAGGTGAGCCTCCCCGACGAGCCCGACGTCGCAGGGCGTCGCGACGGGCTCGGCAAGCAGCCGCCACGGCGGTCCGCCCGCGGCTGGTGGCTCGAGCGGATCGTCGCCGGCGCACCCCTCGAGGTCTGGACCGACACGACCGGAGCCGACGTCGCCACGACGCTCTCCCGCGTCACCGACGACGACGCCCTCCTCGGCCTGCGTCGCGCCGTCGTCGCCCGGCGCGACGCCGTGTGGGCGGCGGCCCTGCTCCGACGCGGCTGGGACGCCGCACTCGTCCCGGCCCTGCCCCGGGCCGAGCGCGAGGCGGTCGTCCTCGACCGGGTCCGGGCGTCCGGCGACAAGGTCGGCGAGGTCGTCGGAGCCATCGCGACCCTCGACGCGCCGTGGTCGCCCGACACGAGCGTCGCCCTCGTCGGCCGGCTCCGGCAGGCACGCACGGCCTCGACGCTCGTGTCGTACGCGATGCCGCACCTCGTCGCCGGCCTGCACCCCGCCGCGCTCGACGCCCTCGAGCGCTGGCAGCGCTCGCTCGGCGACGGCGACCGGGCCCTGGCGACCCACCTGCGCAACCTGCTCCAGCTCCACTCCGTCAAGCGATCGATCAGCGAGGCGTTCCGATGACCGACACCACCGAAGCGACGACTCCCGACGTCCTGCGCGCGCACGCCGAGGACGCCTACGCGTCCGAGCTGGCCGCGCTCGCAGCGGCCGACGACCGGCCGCGCCCGCCGAGCTGGCGGCTCTCGCCGTGGGCCGTGACCACCTACCTGCTCGGCGGCACCCTGGACGACGGCAGTCAGATCGCGCCGAAGTACCTCGGGTCGCGGCGGCTCATGGAGGTCGCCGTGGCCTCCCTCGCCACCGACCGGGCGCTGCTGCTGCTCGGCGTCCCGGGCACGGCCAAGACATGGGTCGGCGAGCACCTCGCCGCGGCCATCAGCGGGTCCTCGACGCTCGTCGTGCAGGGCACCGCAGGCACCCCGGAGGAGTCGCTGCGCTACGGCTGGAACTACGCCCGGCTGCTCGCCGAGGGCCCGACCCGCGGTGCGCTCGTGCCGAGCCCGGTCATGCGCGCCATGGAGACCGGCGCCCTCGTGCGCATCGAGGAGCTGACGCGCATCCCGGCCGACGTGCAGGACTCCCTCATCACGATCCTGTCGGAGAAGACCCTGCCGGTCCCCGAGCTCGACTCCGAGGTGCAGGCCCGGCCCGGCTTCAACGTCATCGCCACGGCGAACAACCGCGACAAGGGCGTCAACGACCTGTCCTCGGCCCTCAAGCGGCGCTTCAACACCGTCGTCCTGCCGCTGCCCGACACCCTCGACCAGGAGGTCGAGATCGTCCGCACCCGCGTCGCGTCGCTCGGCCGCAGCCTCCAGCTGCCCGCCGAGCTCGAGTCGCTGGCCGAGATCGAGCGGGTCGTGCAGGTGTTCCGCGAGCTGCGCTCCGGCGTCACGGCCGACCAGCGCACCACGGTGAAGTCACCGTCGGCGACGCTCTCGACGGCCGAGGCGATCTCGGTCATGACGAACGGCCTCTCGCTCGCGGCCCACTTCGGCGACGGCGTCGTGCGGGCCGAGGACGTCGCCGCCGGGCTCGTCGGTGCGGTCGTCAAGGACCCGGTCCAGGACCGCATCGTGTGGCAGGAGTACCTCGAGACCGTCGTCAAGGACCGTCGCGAGTGGACCGACCTCTACCGCGCCTGCCGCGAGCTCGGCTGAGCGAGGCAGCACACCATGACCGTCGAGGTGCTCGGCATCCGCCACCACGGGCCCGGCTCGGCCCGGTCGGTGGCGCGCGCCCTCGACGAGCTCGAGCCCGACTCCGTCGTCATCGAGGGGCCGCCCGAGCTCGACGCGCTCGTCCCCCTCGCCGGCGACCCCGACCTCGTGCCGCCGGTCGCCGGCCTCGTGTACGCCGTCGACAACCCGCGGCGCGCGGCGTTCTACCCGTTCGCCGTGTTCTCGCCCGAATGGGTCGCGCTGCAGTGGGCGGTGGCTCACGGCGTCGCGGTGCGGTTCGCCGACCTGCCGGCCGCGCACTTCCTCGCCGACGCACCGGCCGCCGACGAACCGGAGGCCGGGTCCGTCGAGCGGTCGCAGGGCGTGGTCCGCGAGCGCGTCGACCCGATCTCGACACTGGCACGCACCGCCGGCTACGACGACCCCGAGCGCTGGTGGGAGGACGCCGTCGAGCACCGACGCACCTCCTCGCTCGAGCACTTCCGGTTCCTGCTCGAGGCAATGCGCAGCGTCCGGGGCGACACGACGATCGGCGACGACGCGCGTCGGGAAGCGTTCATGCGCAAGGTGATCCGCGCGGAGGTCAAGGCCGGGCGCGAGCGCGTCGCCGTCGTTTGCGGCGCCTTTCACGCGCCGATGCTCGACCCCGAGACGTTCCCGCCGGCCAGCCGCGACAACGCCGTGCTCGCCAAGCTGCCGAAGGTCAAGGTGGCCGCCACGTGGGCGCCGTGGACCGCCGCGCGCCTCGCGTACGCGAGCGGCTACGGCGCCGGCGTCCGCTCCCCCGGCTGGTACCAGCACCTCTTCGTCACCCCCGACGACGACGTCGTGCCGTCGTGGTTCGTCCGCGTCGCGCGGGCGCTGCGCGAGGAGGACCTCGACACCTCCACCGCCGCCGTCGTCGAGGCCACGCGCCTCGCCGACGCGCTCGCGGCGGTCCGCGGGCGCCCGTCGGTCGGCCTCGCCGAGCTGACCGACGCGGCGCAGGCCGTGCTCACCGACGGCTCCGACCTGCCGCTGCGGCTCGTCGACCGGCGCATCGTCGTCGGCGAGCAGCTCGGCCGGGTGCCCGACTCGACGCCGATGGTGCCGCTCGCCGCAGACCTGTCCCGGCAGCAGAGGTCGCTGCGGCTCAAGCCTTCTGCGTCGGTGACCACCGTGCAGCTCGACCTGCGGCGCGAGGCCCAGCTGGCCCGCTCCGTGCTGCTGCACCGGCTGCGCCTGCTCGGCGTGCCGTGGGGCGAGCAGGTCGACGCCGGTCGGTCCACCGGCACCTTCAAGGAGGCGTGGCAGCTCGAGTGGGACCCCGAGCTGGCCGTGTCGGTCGTCGAGGCGAGCCTGTGGGGCAACACCGTGCAGAGCGCTGCCGAGGCCAGGGTCGCCGACGAGGCCGGCAGCGCCGACGACCTCGGCCGCCTCGGCACCCTCATCGAGCAGTGCCTCCTGGCCGAGCTGCCCGACGCGCTGCGTGCGGTCGTCGCGGCCCTGGCCGACCGCACGGCCCGCCAGCACGACACCCGGGCCCTGCTCGACACCGTCGAACCGCTGGCCCGCACGTGCCGCTACGGCGACGTGCGCGGTGTCGACGTCGGCGAGCTGGAGCACGTGCTGCGCACGGTCGTCGTGCGGGCGTCGGTCGGGCTGCGGGCGGCCTGCGCCTCGCTCGACGACGACGCGGCCACCGCGATGCGTGCCGCCGTCGAGTCGGCCGACCGCGGCGTCGCCCTGCTCGACCTGCCCGACCTGCGCGAGCCGTGGCAGCGGGCGCTGGCCTCGGTCGCCGCCGACGAGAACCTCCATGGCGCCGTGGCCGGGCGGGCCAACCGCCTCCTGCTCGACGCCGGGCTCCTCGAGCGCGACGTGGCCGCCGCCCGCCTGAGCCGGAGGCTCTCCACCGGCGCGAGCGCCCCGGCGGCCGCGGCCTGGGTCGACGGGTTCCTCACCGGCGAGGCGCTGCTGCTCGTCACCGACGACGCGCTGCTCGCGATCA
>JAEWFB010000256.1 GCA_023389095.1 Actinomycetes bacterium | reverse complement strand
CCCCTGCAGGCCGCGGTGCGGGTCGACCTCGAGCGGCGCGCCCGCGCCTCGCGCCTCGTCGCCGCGCTCGACCTGCCGGACCGGTTCTCGCTGCTCGACGCGGGGGTGCCCGTGGCCGCGATCGGCGCCGCGTCCCTGAGCCGGCCCGTCGGGGTCGACGTGGACGGCGCGGCGGCCGGCCGTCGGACCGGTGAGAGGGTGGGCTGATGGAGGTCATCGTCCTGCCGACGCCCGCCGACGTCGCGCGCCGGGCGGCCGGCGTCGTCCTCGCCGGGTTGCCGGCCGGGGAGCCGTCCACCGCGACGGCATCTGCCACGGCATCGGCCACGGCATCGGCGACGGGACCCGGACGGCGTGACCCGGTGCTCGGGCTCGCCACGGGGTCCTCGCCGCTCGGCCTCTACGCCGAGCTCGCGCGAGCGGTCGAGGCCGGTCGGCTCGACCTCACCCGGGCCCACGGCTTCGCCCTCGACGAGTACGTCGGCCTCCCCGTCGGGCACCCCGAGTCCTACCGCGAGGTGCTGCTGCGCGAGGTGTGCCGCCCGCTCGGGCTACCGTCCGGGCGCCTGTCCGTTCCCGACGGGACCGGGGCGACCGAGCGTGAGCTCGCCTCCGGCGCAGTTGAGTACGAGCGACGCATCACAGCCGTGGGCGGTGTCGACGTGCAGATCCTCGGCATCGGCGCCAACGGCCACCTGGGCTTCAACGAGCCGGGGTCCTCGCTCGCGTCGCGCACCCGCGTCAAGCGACTCTCGGACCGCACGCGGCGCGACAACGCCCGCTTCTTCGGCGGTGACGTCGACTCGGTGCCGACGCACTGCGTCACGCAGGGACTCGGCACCGTGCTCGACGCACGTCGGCTCGTCCTCGTCGCCTCGGGCGCCGGCAAGGCCGCGGCGGTCGCGGCCGCCGTCGAGGGCCCGCTGACGGCCTCGTGCCCGGGCTCGGTGATCCAGTGGCACGCGGAGGCCTTCGTCGTCCTCGACGAGACGGCCGCGGCGGGTCTGCGCAACCGCGACTACTACGCCGCGTCGGCGGCCGGTTTGTCCGAATCGCCCACACCGTGATTCATGCCGTGGTAAAGGGACAATCCCCAAATGTCGATTCCGATGGGCTCGTCCCGCTGTGGACAACTCACAGGCCCGTGGAAGTTGTCCTCCACACCCCGTGGACACCCGTCGTCGCAGGTCAGCGCGCCTGCGGCCGGAGGGAGGGCCATCTCTCCCCACAGTTGTTCACACACGTTGTCCACACCTGTTGACGGCGTGTCGCGGATCGTCGCCCACCGGTTTTCCACAGGCTGGGCGCGACGCCGGGGCTCTGAGGTTGAAGCCCGCCGCCGGCCCGCCCTACGGTGTGTCGGTGCTCTCGGGGAGGGACGCGCGACTCGTCGGACCGGTCGTCGGTCCGGACCCTTTCGGCGCCTGTCGGTGGATGGGTGTGTACTGAGTTGCACCGATGTAGTTCACCGGGGTAGTCGACCGGGTCGTCAACTGAGTCAGGGGAAGGTGAGTTCGTGTCGCTCGACGAGCTGAGCACCAGCGCGTTCGTGTCGTCGGCGCGTGAGGGCGGGCCGCCCGACGACCGCCTCCCGCCGCAGGACGTCGGTGCCGAGCAGTCGGTCCTCGGCGGCATGCTCCTGTCCAAGGACGCCATCGCCGACTGCGTCGAGCAGCTCAAGGGCACCGACTTCTACCGCCCGGCGCACGAGCTCATCTACGACGCCGTCCTCGACCTCTACGGTCGCGGCGAGCCCGCCGACGCGATCACCGTCAGCGACGAGCTGACCAAGCGCGGTGACCTCACGCGGGTCGGCGGCCAGGCCTACCTGCACCAGCTCATCGCCTCGGTCCCCACGGCGGCCAACGCCGGCTACTACGCCCAGATCGTCGCCGAGCGCGCCGTGCTGCGCCGCCTCGTCGAGGCCGGCACCCGCATCGTCCAGTTCGGCTACGCCCAGGGCGGCGGCGACGTCGAGGACATCGTCAACGCCGCGCAGGCCGAGGTGTACGCCGTCGCCGACAAGCGCGGCGGCGAGGACTACCACGCCATCGGCGACATCATCGAGGCCACGGTCGACGAGATCGAGGTGGCCTCCGGCCGCTCCGGCGAGATGACCGGCGTGCCCACCGGCTTCACCGACTTCGACGCGCTGACCAACGGCCTGCACCCGGGCCAGATGATCGTCATCGCCGCCCGCCCCGCCATGGGCAAGTCGACGATCGGCCTCGACATCGTCCGGTCGGCCGCCATCAAGCACAAGATGGCCTCGGTCGTCTTCAGCCTCGAGATGAGCCGCACCGAGATCACGATGCGCATGCTCTCGGCCGAGGCCGGCATCCAGCTGCAGCACATGCGCAAGGGCACGATGCGCGAGGAGGACTGGACGCGCCTGGCCTCGACGATGGGCCGCGTGTCCGACGCGCCCCTGTTCATCGACGACTCGCCCAACATGTCGCTCATGGAGATCCGCGCGAAGTGCCGCCGGCTCAAGCAGCGCCACAACCTCAAGCTCGTCGTCATCGACTACCTCCAGCTCATGTCGAGCGGCAAGCGCGTCGAGTCGCGCCAGCAGGAGGTCTCGGAGTTCTCGCGTGCGCTCAAGCTGCTCGCCAAGGAGCTCGAGGTGCCGGTCATCGCCATCAGCCAGCTCAACCGTGGTCCCGAGCAGCGCACCGACAAGAAGCCCGCGATGAGCGACCTGCGTGAGTCCGGCTCCATCGAGCAGGACGCCGACATGGTCATCCTGCTGCACCGCGAGGCCGCCTACGAGCGCGACAGCCCGCGCGAGGGCGAGGCCGACCTCATCGTGGCCAAGCACCGAAATGGTCCCACCGACACGATCGTCGTCGCCTTCCAGGGCCACTTCAGCCGGTTCCAGAACATGGCCTCCAACTTCTGAGGCCCCTCGGGCGCCCCCTCGGGCCTCTTCGTGACCGCCCTCCACAGGCAGCGCACAAGCAACCGGTAGCGCACACACGGGGAACTGGCGTGATCTGGTGGTGACACACCTCCGTGTCGCTGAATGTCGCTGAATCCAGGACGCGTCATGGCTGCTCACCCCATCCACCGGCTTCCCAGCCTCGCTGCCATCGGGACGGTCGCCGCCCTGTCCGCGTGCGGCGCGGCCACCCTGCTCGTCCATGCCGCGGCACCGACGGCGAACGTCACCGGCTCCACCGCGGCGGTCAGCCCGTACGCGGGCGCCGGGCGCGGTGGTTGGCACCACGGCTACGGGTGGTCCGGCGGCACGGGGTCCGGCTCGGGCTCGGGCTCGGGGTCCGGCTCGTCAGCCGGCGGCGGCTCCGGGTCGAACGGTGGCTCAGCGGGATCCGGCTCCGCGTCGACGCGGGTCCGCGCCGCGACACAGGCCACTGCCGCCCAGCGGGTCGGCGTCGTCAACATCCTCACGACGGTCGACTTCGGACGCGCCGAGGCCGCCGGGACCGGGATCGTGCTGACGAGCTCGGGACGCATCCTGACGAACAACCACGTCATCGACGGCGCGACGTCCATCTCCGCGGTCGACCTCACGACCGGACGCCGGTACCAGGCGCGGGTCGTCGGTGACAGCCCGACCGACGACGTCGCCGTGCTCCAGCTGACGAACGCCGGAGGCCTGCAGACCGCACCCCTCGGCGACTCGAACACGCTCGTGGTGGGGCAGCCGGTGACCGGCGTCGGCAACGCCGGCAACGCGCCCGGGACGTCGGCGGCCGTGGGGACCGTCACGGCGCTGGGCCAGGCGATCACGGCCAGCGACGTGGGCGGCTCGAACGCCGAACGGGTCAGCGGCCTCATCGAGACGAGCGCGGACGTCCAGCCCGGCGACTCCGGCGGGCCACTGCTCGACGCGTCCGGCCTGGTCGTCGGCATGGACACGGCCGCGGCGACGAACCCCCGGACCGGCGCCACCGAGGCCGGCTACGCGATCCCGGTCGACCATGCCCTCGCGATCGCCGGCCAGATCGTCGGTGGCGTGTCCGACGCGACGATCCACCAGGGGCTGCCGGCCTTCCTCGGCGTCGAGCTGCTGCCCGACGGCGTCACCGGCGCCGGCTCGGCGACCGTGGTCCGCGGCGTCATCCCCGGCACGGCCGCGGAGCGGCTCGGTCTCTCGGCGGGTGACGTCCTGACCGAGGTCGGGGGCACCCGGGTGTCCACCCAGGCCGAGGTCAACGCCGTGCTCGGCTCGCACCGGCCGGGCGACCGGGTGTCCGTCGGCTGGGTCGACCGGGGCGGGTACGCGCACCGGGCCACGGCGACGCTGGGCTCGGGTCCGGCCGCCTGAACCGCCTGAACCGCACGAGCCGACTGACCCGCCCGAGCCGCCCACCCCCGTGCGGGCCTCACACCTCGAAGATGTCGCCGAGGTGCACCGGCTGCAGGGACCGAGCCCGGATGATCTCGACGAGCTGGCCGTACACCTTCGTGATCGGCAGGTGGTTGGCGTGCCCGATGACGATGTGTCCCGGCAGCAGCCACTCCTTGGCGTTGGCGACGATGGTCCGCGGTGGCACGACCGAGGAGTCCCCGAGATCCCCGAGCCACATCGTCACCGCGGGGTAGCCGAGATCGGCGAGCTGGGCGTCGAGGGCCTGGTCGTGGGCGCCGTAGGGCGGACGCATGAAGGGCCGTCCGAGCGTGCCGTACGTGTTCTGGAGGAAGGCCTCGTTGCGCCGGACCTGTCGGGCGACCCGGGCCGGGGACAGGTGCAGCAGGTTCGGGTGCGACCAGGTGTGGTTGGCGAGGAAGATCTGGTTGTCGTCGTGGAGCGGGCGCAGCAGGTCGGCGTGGGTGGTCCAGCCGGCGTTGACGCCGTTGCAGAAGAAGGTGAGCCGCAGACCGGTGTCGCGCGCCAGGGTGGCGTAGCCCTCGATGACCGCCGAGCTCGTGCCGTCGTCGACGGTCAGCGCGACGGTGCGGTCCCTACCGGGC
>JAEWFB010000024.1 GCA_023389095.1 Actinomycetes bacterium | reverse complement strand
CTCGCCGTCAAGTACGCCTCGCTCGTCGTCGGCGCGCTCTGGGGCGTCGCCGTCGTCACGCTGGCCGGCGCGGTGGCCGGGACCGCCCTCTTCGGGACCGGGCCGATGACGACGCTGTCGGGCACCCAGATCGGGTTCGGCGAGGCGCTCTGGCGCGTCGTCCTCGTGGCGCTCTACGTCGCGGCGGGGCTCGCCGCGCTCGCCGCCGTCGGCCTGTTCATCTCGACCCTGACCGAGCAGCCGCTCGCGGCGACGGTCGCGCTGATGATCTTCACGATCCTGTCGTGGATCGCCGACTCGGTGCCGCAGATCGCGTGGCTGCACCCCTGGCTGCTCGTCGACCAGTGGGGCGCGTTCGGCGACCTGCTGCGCGACCCGCCCTTCTGGGACAACATCGCCCGCGGGCTCTGGGTCGACCTCGGCTACGCGGTCGTCTTCTGCCTGCTCGCGTGGGCGCGGTTCTCCGGCAAGGACGTCACCAGCTGACCCCGTAACCGCCCCACCGCCCCCTCCCTTCCCCATCGAGTGAGCACCGCGTCCCGCCCATCCCACCGACCCCACCATCCCCTCACCCACCCATCGAGTGAGCAGCTCGTCCCACCCGTCACACGACAGGTGTGACGCGTGAGGTTGAGTGCTCACTCGACGGGAGCGGGCGGGGCGCGTGAGGTTGGGTGCTCACTCGACGGGAGCGGGCGGGGCGCATGAGGTTGCGTGCTCACTCGACGGGAGCGGGCGGGGCGCATGAGGTTGCGTGCTCACCCGACGGGACGGCCCCGTCGACGTGGAGGCGCCGACGGGGCCGTGGTCGAGGCCGGGGCGTTGGCTCAGGAGAGGGTGAGGGCGTCGCCGGACGCGTCGAGGTCGACGGTGACCGTCTGGCCGTCGAGCACCTCGCCGGCGAGCAGGCCGCGTGCCAGCCGGTCCCCGATCTCGCGCTGCACCAGTCGGCGCAGCGGACGGGCGCCGTAGGCGGGGTCGTAGCCGCGCTCGGAGAGCCAGCGCCGCGCCGCGTCGGTGACCTCGAGGGCGATGCGCCGGTCGCCGAGCCGCGTCGCGAAGGCCCGCACCTGCAGGTCGACGATGTGCGCGAGGTCGTCCTGGCTCAGGGCGTCGAAGACGACGACCTCGTCGAGCCGGTTGAGGAACTCGGGCTTGAAGGCCGCTCGCACGACCGCCATGACCTCGTCGCGCTTCTCCTCGGGCGAGAGGATCGGGTCGACGAGGTACTGCGAGCCGAGGTTGCTCGTCAGCACGAGGATGACGTTGCGGAAGTCGACGGTGCGGCCCTGGCCGTCGGTGAGGCGGCCGTCGTCGAGCACCTGCAGCAGGATGTCGAAGGTCTCGGGGTGGGCCTTCTCGACCTCGTCGAGCAGCACGACGGAGTAGGGCCGGCGCCGCACGGCCTCGGTGAGCTGGCCGCCCTCCTCGTAGCCGACGTAGCCGGGCGGGGCGCCGATGAGGCGGGCCACTGCGTGCCGCTCGGAGTACTCCGACATGTCGATGCGCACCATGGCGCGCTCGTCGTCGAAGAGGAAGTCCGCGAGGCTCTTGGCGAGCTCGGTCTTGCCGACGCCGGTGGGGCCGAGGAAGAGGAAGCTGCCGGTCGGCCGGTCGGGGTCGGACACACCCGCACGGGTGCGGCGGACGGCGTCGGACACGGCGCGCACGGCTTCGGCCTGCCCGATGAGGCGGGCCCCGATGTGCTGCTCCATGTGGAGCAGCTTCTCAGACTCCCCCTCGAGCAGCCGCCCGGCGGGGATGCCGGTCCAGGCCGAGATGACGTCGGCGATGTCGTCGGCGCCGACCTCCTCCTTGACCATGGGGGCCTCGTCGGACGTGGTGGCGGTGGCCTCACGCTCCTGCGCCACGGCGAGCTGCTTCTCGAGCGTCGGGATGTCGCCGTAGAGGATCTTGGACGCGGCGCCGAGGTCGCCCTCGCGCTGGAGCCGGTCGGCCTGGGTGCGCAGGTCCTCGACGCGTGCCTTGAGGTCGCCGACGGCGTTGAGGCCCGACTTCTCGGCCTCCCACCGGGCGTTGAGGGCGGCGAGCTCCTCGGTGCGGTCGGCGAGGTCGCGGCGCAGCCGCTCGAGCCGGTCGCGCGACGCGGCGTCGGTCTCCTGCTCGAGCGCGAACTCCTCCATCTTGAGCCGGTCGACGGCGCGGCGCAGCTCGTCGATCTCGACGGGGCTGGAGTCGATCTCCATGCGCAGCCGCGAGGCCGCCTCGTCGATGAGGTCGATGGCCTTGTCGGGCAGCTGGCGTCCGCTGATGTAGCGGTCGGAGAGCGACGCCGCGGCGACGAGCGCCGAGTCGGCGATGGTCACCTTGTGGTGCGCCTCGTAGCGCTCCTTGAGCCCGCGCAGGATCGCGATGGTGTCCTCGACCGACGGCTCGCCGACGAAGACCTGCTGGAAGCGTCGCTCGAGGGCGGCGTCCTTCTCGATGTGTTTGCGGTACTCGTCCAGCGTGGTCGCGCCGACGAGGCGCAGCTCGCCGCGGGCCAGCATCGGCTTGAGCATGTTGCCGGCGTCCATGGCGCCCTCGCCGCCGGCGCCCGCGCCGACGACGGTGTGGATCTCGTCGATGAAGGTGACGATCTGGCCGTCGCTGCCCTGGATCTCCTCGAGGACGGCCTTGAGCCGCTCCTCGAACTCGCCGCGGTACTTCGCGCCGGCGAGCATCGAGCCGAGGTCGAGGCTGTAGAGGGTCTTGTCGCGCAGGCTCTCGGGCACGTCGCCCTCGACGATGCGCTGGGCGAGGCCCTCGACGACCGCGGTCTTGCCGACGCCCGGCTCGCCGATGAGGACGGGGTTGTTCTTCGTGCGGCGGGAGAGGACCTGGACGACGCGGCGGATCTCGGCATCACGGCCGATGACGGGGTCGAGCTTCCCCTCGCGGGCCCGGGCCGTGAGGTCGGTGCCGTACTTGGCGAGGGCCTCGAAGGTGCCCTCGGGGTTGTCGGAGGTGACCGGCCGGCCGCCGCGCAGCTCGGGGATCGCCTTCTCGACTGCGTCGGCGTCGAGGCCGAACTGCCCGGTGCGGGCGAGAGCGAGGAGCAGGTGGTCGGTGGAGACGAAGGTGTCGCCCATGGCGGTCATGTACTGCTGGGCCTGGCTCAGCAGCCGCCCCATGGCCGGCGCGAGCGGCGGCTGCTGGGTGCCGCCGGTGACCTGTGGCATCGCGGCCATGGCCTTCTCGGCGGCCGTGGTCGCGGCGGCCACCGACGAGCCCCCGGCCGTGAGCAGGGCGGGGGTCGTCGTGCCGGACTGGGCTGCCAACGCGAGCAGCAGGTGCGCCGGCTCGATGTTCGGGTGGTGCTTGCCGGTCGCGGTGGTCGCGGCCTGGGCGAAGGCCTCCTGAGCCTTGTTGGTCAGCTGTAGGTCCATGCGTTCTCCTGTGACGTGCGGGGATGAAGCGGTCGGTTCACGAGGGACAACCGCGACACAGTTGAGTGTATTCCACTCAACTTCGTGCGCGCGTGGACCAGCCGGAGGTTGCTCGGGTCTCCGTCTGCCGCCCCCGACCCTACGCTCGGGGCATGGACCGCGGGACCCTTGCCGACGAGCTGCGCCGAGCGCGCTTCCGAACCACCCGGGTGCGCGCCGGCTACGACGAGCGGGAGGTCGACGACTTCCTCGACGCCGTCGTGGCCCGGCTGCGCTCCGAGGAGCCCGCGCCCGCGCTCGCGGCCGACGTCGACGGGGCGCGGTTCACGACGACGTCGTTGCGTCGCGGCTACGACATGGTCGACGTCGACGACGCCCTCCAGCACGTCGTCGAGACCCTCGGCGTCGGCTGACCGGGTCAGGCTCCCGGGTCGGGGTCGTACCAGCCGTCGTGGGCCTGTGCGAGGGCCGTGAGCCGCTCCACCCAGGCCGGGTCGTCGGGCGTCCGCACGTGGACCGCCCACTCGTGGTCCTCGGCGTCGTCCTCGCCGGCGAGGGCCTCGCGCACGACGCGCACGTGCGTCAGGCCCTCGGCCGCGAGCTGCTCGGCGACCTCCTCGGCGTCGTCGCGCTCGGGCAGCACGACGAGGTGCTCGAGACCGTCGAGGTCGTCGAGGTCGTCGGGGTCCACGTGCTCCACGACGCGAGTCTACGAACCGGGCGATGCCGGCATCAGGCCTCGGACGGGTCCAGCCCGGTCTCCACGACGCGCTGGGCCAGCTCGCGCAGCTTGATGTTGCGGTTGAGCGAGGCCTGGCGCAGCATCTCGAAGCCCTGCACGGCGGTGACCCGGTGGCGCTCGATGAGGACACCGACGGCGTGGCCGATGAGACGGTGGCTCTCGATGGCCTGGCGCAGCTGGGCCTCCTTGTTGTCGCGGTCCTGCCGCGCCGCGACCCGGTCGACGGCCTGGGCGAGCAGCTGGGCGACGAGGTCGCCGGCGATCCGCTCGTCGGCCGACACCGCCCGCGGCGCCCGGAACCGCACCCAGACCCGCACCGGCGAGTCGGGGCCGGCCGGCTCGAAGAGGATGCCCGGCGCCACCTCGTCGCGCGCGTCCTGCCCGCCCGGCAGCGCCCCCGTGGTGAGGACCGCACGGGTCAGCGGGTGCAGCTCGGCGGCCGGTGTCGGGCCCTGCGGCTTGAAGTAGAGCCGCTCCCCGACGGAGCCGCCGGGCAGCTGCACGGTGGCGAGGCCGTCGAACAGGACGCTGAAGCCGGCGACGGCTGCCGACACGACGGTCTCGAGGTCCTCGGCCGAGCGCAGCTCGGCCACCAGCGCGGCGGCGCGGGCGCGTCGCTGCTCGGCCTCGTGCTGCAGCGTCGTGTCGCGCACGACGCTGACGACGAGCGCGGGGTGCGTGCCACTCGCCGGGATGACCGACGAGGTGATCGACACCTGCGCCCGGCTCCCGTCGCTGCGGGCGATCGGCAGCGACTCCTCGACCGGACCGCTCGAGGCGAGGATGCGCTCGACGCGTCCGGCGGCGGTCGTACGACCCTCCACGGTCCACGGGTGAGGCAGCTCGACGGGGCCCTCCTCGAGGCTCCACCCGTAGGTGCGGGTGAACGCCTCGTTGAGCAGGACGACCCGCCCGCCCGGTTCGAACACCGCCAGCGGCTCGTGCAGCGACGCGACGACCGCCCGACGCCACGCGACGTCGCGGGCACGCTCGCGGGCACGGGCGAGGTTGGCGGACAGTCGAGCCCGCAGCTGGCGCATCTCGAAGGGCTTGGCGACGTAGTCGTCGGCGCCGCGCACGAGGCCGGTGACGCTCGCCTCGTCGCCGGCGCGCGCCGTCAGCATGACGACGGGGACGTCGGCCAGCGCGTCGTCGTCGCGCAGGGCCTGCAGCAGGCCGAGCCCGTCGAGCCTCGGCATCATGACGTCGGCGAGGACGAGGTCGGGCCGACGCGACCGCGCCGCGGTCAGGGCCTCGACGCCGTCGCGGGCGGTGACCACCTCGTAGCGGTCGGCGAGCGCCTCGGTGAGGTAGGCGCGCATGTCGGCGTTGTCGTCGGCGACGAGCAGCAGGGGCCGCTCGTCCGGCAGC
>JAEWFB010000186.1 GCA_023389095.1 Actinomycetes bacterium | reverse complement strand
CGAGTGGGACGTCAAACGTCTCGCGGCCAGCCTCGAGATCGCGGGACGGCAGCGGGGGTGGAGGCGGGCCCGCCGCGAGCGTCTCGTCACCGCCGCCGTCCGCTCCTACCGCCTCAGCATGACCGCGTTCGCGGCGCTGCCCCTCCTCGACGTCTGGTACTCGCGGATGGAGATCCAGCCCGGACTGCCCCGGCTGCGGGAGTACGTGTCGAAGGCCGCGTGGCAGGCGGCGGACCGCGTCGCGCGTGCCTCGCTGCGCCGCGACGCGAGCCAGGCCCTCGTCAAGCTGACGGACGCCACCGGTGAGGACGTGCGGTTCATCAGCGACCCACCGTTGCTCGTGCCGTTGCGTGACCTCCTACCGGTCGAGGCCTCGGACGTCACGCAGTGGGCCGACCTGCTGCTCGGCGAGTACCAGGCCTCGCTGCAGCGGGACCGGCGCCTGCTCGTCAACCGGTACCGGCTCGTGGACGTGGCGCGCAAGGCGGTCGGGGTCGGCAGCGTCGGCACCCGGGCGTGGGTCATGCTCCTGCTCGACGGCGACGGCGAGCCCCTCGTGCTCCAGGCCAAGGAGGCCGTCGCGTCGGTGCTCGAGCCGTACGCACCCGCCACCGGGCCGACCAACCAGGGCCAGCGCGTCGTCGAGGGGCAGCGGCTCATGCAGGCGAGCAGCGACATGTTCCTCGGCTGGCAGAGCGTCGTCGGCGTCGACGGCGGCTCCCACGACTACTACGTGCGCCAGTTCCGCGACTGGAAGGGCTCCTTCGACCTCGACGTCATCGACCCCAAGAGCCTCGAGATGCTCGCCACCCTGTGCGGGTGGACGCTGGCGCGGGCACACGCACGCACGGGCGACCGCGTCGCCATCACCGACTACCTCGGCGACGACGACACCTTCGAGCGGGCGCTGGTCCGCTTCGCGCGGGCCTACGCCCGGCGCAACGACCACGACCACGAACAGCTGCGCAGCGCCGTCGCCGCCGGGACCGTCGCCGCCGACCTGGACCGATGAGCCGGCCCGATGAGCCGGCCCGATGAGCTGGACCGGTGATCGGTGGCAGGGACCAAGGTCCCTGCCACGGCGGGTGCAGAGCCCGTACGGTCACGAGCACGACCTGCAGACAAGGCGCCGGATCGAGGTCTGACGCGCGCCCACGACGTCGACTCTCCCCAGGCGTCGCACGGCACCCAACGGCATTGGAGCACCGCATGTCGCACGCCATGACCCTCCCCACCCGCGTCGATGACCACGCCGCGCGTCTGGCCGAGATGAGCATCCGGGAGCTCATCGCCGCCCTGGCCAGCACCGAGGAGCGCCTGCGCACCGTGCCGAGCCTCGTCCCCTTCGGTGGACGCCTCGTCGCCAACCCCGAGCGGCGCCTGCTGCTGCAGCAGCAACGCCGGGTCATCGGTGCCCTGCGCCGGCGCCGGGCAGCCCTGCGCCTGCCGTCGAGGCGCCACTGACCGGAGCGCCGACGCGGCTGTCCTGCGGACCCGTGTTCGCGCATCGTCCTCGAACCGCGGCTGTCGTCAACTAGGCTCCGGAGCATGAGCGGGGCCGGTGCTCCTCGCAGGTTGACGGCGCGGTTCTGGCGGGGCCGGCGGTCCGCCGCCGTGGCCGGGATCGTGTTCGGCCTGCTGCTGCTCGCGGCCCTGACGATGGTGCGGCTCGCCCTGTCGGACACGAGCGCCGCCTCGCTGCAGTCCGACCCCTCGCGACGCGACCTCATCCAGCTGGGCCTCAACCTCGTCCCGTTCGCAGGCATCGCGTTCCTGTGGTTCATCGGGGTGGTGCGCGACCAGCTCGGCGACGTGGAGGACCGCCTGTTCTCCACGGTCTTCCTCGGCAGCGGGCTGCTCTTCCTGGCGATGCTCTTCGTGGGTTCGGTGACCACCTCGACGGTGCTGTCGCTCGTCCAGGTGCAGAACCCGAACGCCGAGCTGTTCGACTACGGCCGGATCACCACGCAGGGCCTCATCTCGGTCTACGCGCTGCGGATGGCCGCCGTCTTCACACTGTCGGTGAGCACCGTCGGGATCCGGACCGCGGCGCTGCCCCGCTGGGTGGCCTACAGCGGCTACGTCGTGGCCCTCGGGCTGCTCGTGGCGGCCGGCGAGCACAAGTGGGTGCAGCTGATCTTCCCGGCCTGGGTGCTCATGGTCAGCGTCGTGATCCTCGTGACCAGCCCACCCGAGCGCGGCGAGGTCTAGCGACGCTCACCTGGCCACCCCGCGCGCATCGCACGGCGGGTCGGCCGTGACCCCGACGATCTTCAGCTGGGTGTCCATCAGGGTCAGGGTGCGCTGCATGGCCGTCGGCTGCAGCGTGCCGATGCCCGGGCCGTACGGGTGGTTGAAGAACACCACGAGCAGCATGAGCACCGCGATGACCATCGTCACGGTTCCCATCAGCACGCCCTGGGTGAGAGCCCGTTCCCCGCTGTCGGCGAAGAAGAGCATGAAGCCGAAGAGGGCCAGGCTGAGCAGCAGGAGGCCGATCCACAGCGGCACCGGGATGATCCCCGACGCGGAGTGCAGGCGGGCGTCGCGCGCCTCCTGCCGCTGGGTCGTCTGGTCCATCCACCGGTCGTAGGCGGACTGCTCCGTGGCCGTGGCGGGTTGCACGGGCTTGATGGTGAGGAACATGCGCGCACCCCACGGGTTGACGGTGTCGCCCAGCGTGCCGGCGTCGACCGCGTCCCACTCCGCTCCCGCGACGGACCTGGCGTAGCAGACGAGCTGGCCGGTCAGCGGGCCGGACACCGTGGGCGGGAGGAACTGGGCCGTCTGGGTCATCTCGGCGACGATCGTGGCCTCGGTCGCGGCTCCGGCCCGCGAGCCGTCGTAGGACTGGAACGCGAGGAAGATGATGAAGCCGAGGAGCACCGAGAACCCGGTCGCGAGCACACCGAACACCCCGGCTGCGCGGTCTCCGTCGCTGAAGTAGCCGCCCACCGGGGCCCGCCTGCGCACCAGCAGCATGACGGTCACGGTCACCGCCGTGAGGGCGGCGACGACGACGAGTCCCCAGAGGAGGTTCACGGGCGGCGGTCGGACGCAGTCGTCGGGTCCATGGTTGAAGTCTGTGGGCTGTCGCGGCCCCGCGTCAGCGCATCGGGCCGAATACCGGGGCCTCAGCGGCGACGCGGCAGGTACCGGTGCTCCGGGCGCCCGGTCGCGCCGTAGGACAGGTCGAGGTCGACGAGCTGCTTCTTGACCAGGGTGGCGAGGTAGCGCTGGGCCGTCGGGCGGCTCGCCCCGAGGATCTGGGCCACCTCGGCGGCCCCGACCGGCGAGGGAGCGCTCGTGACGATCTCGAGCACGCGCGCCATCGTCGGCTGCAGCCCCCGGACCGTGGCCGCCCGACGCGGTGGCGTGCCCCGCAGGGTGTAGAGGGCGTCGACGAGGTCCTGGTCGAGGTCGTCCGGGCCGGCCGGCGACCGCTCCAGCCGCTCGGTCCAGGCCCGGTAGGCCTCGAGCTGCTCGCGCAGCGAGGCGAAGGTGAACGGCTTGACGAGGTAGTAGAACGCGCCGAGCTGCATCGCCGTGCGGACCGACTCGAGGTCACGGGCCGCCGTGACCAGGAGGAAGTCCGGGACGCGCCGGCCGCTCGCCGCCAGCCGACGCACGAGGTCGAGGCCGGTGAAGTCCGGGAGGTACATGTCGAGCAGGACGAGGTCCGGCTCGACGTCGCCGACGAGCCCCTCGGCCTCGGCCCCGGTGTGGGCCTCGCCCACGACGCGGAAGCCCTCGACCCGGCCGACGGCGAGTGCGTGCGCGTGCGCCACGTGGTAGTCGTCGTCGACGACGAGGACGCTGATCACGACGCTGCCTCCCGCACCCGGACCGGCAGGGCGACCTCGAACCGGGCACCGCCCGGCGAGGTCGCCGTGATCGTCCCGCCCGCCCGCGTCACGAGCCGGTGCACGAGGGCGAGGCCGACGCCACGGCGCATGGCCCCGCGCGGGTCCTTCGTCGAGTACCCGTCGACGAAGACGTCCTCGAGCCGGTCGGCGGGGATGCCGGGTCCGGTGTCGGTGACGCGCAGGTGCAGGACGCCGTCGTGGCACACGAGGCGGACCGTGACCTCACCGCGCGGGTGCCGGCCCAGCGTGGCCGGGTCGTCGGCGACGGCGTCGACGGCGTTGTCCACGAGGTTGCCGAGCACGGTCGTCACGGGCAGCCCGTCGACGTCGCGGGCCTCGACGCGGCTCGCGGGGTCCAGCCGCACGGTGACGTCGCGCTCGGCCGCCACGGTCGTCTTGGCGAGCAGCAGGGCCGCGACGACCGGGGCCGCGACGCGCGAGCGGATCTCCTCGCTCGCCAAGGAGGTCTCCTGCCACAGCTGCTGGCTGTAGCGGGTCGCCTCCTCCACCTCGCCCATCTCGAGCAGGACCGACAGCACGTGCAACCGGTTGGAGAACTCGTGCTCCTGCGCGCGCAGGGCCGTCGTCAGCCCCTCGACGGAGTCGAGCTGGCGCAGCAGGCCCTCGAGCTCGGTGCGGTCGCGGATCGTCACGACCCAGCCGGCGCGCCGGCCCCCGACGACGACGGGCATCCGGTTGAGCACGAGCAGGTGCTCGTCGGTGACCGCGACGAGGTCGGTGCCCTCGACGTGGCCCGTCACGACGTTTCGCAGGCGCCCGGGGGGCACGACCTCCTCGAGGGGCTGGCCCAGCCGGGCCGCCTCGAGGCCGAGCAGCCGGCGCGCCTCGTCGTTGAGCACGTTGATCGCGCCGTCGGCGTCGATGCCCAGCACCCCCTCGCGGATGCCGTGCAGCATCGCCTCGCGCTCCTGCACGAGGGCGACGATCTCGGCAGGCTCGACGCCGAAGGTGACCCGCTTGATGGCGCGCGCGAGCAGCAGCGACGCGATGACCCCCAGGCCCAGCGCGACGAGGCTGTAGAGGGCGATGTCGGCCACCTCGGCCGACACCTTCACCCCCACCTCGGACTCGAGGATGCCGACGGACACCTCCCCGATGGGGCGGCCGGACGCGTCGAGGATCGGCGCGCGCGAGTTGGCCGACCGTCCGAGGCTGCCCTCGTCGATGCCGGTGTGCACCTTCCCGTCGAGGGCCACGACCGGCTCCTCGACGCGCTGCCCGATGAGGGCCGGGTTCGGGTGGGAGTACCGCAGCCCGTTGCGGTCGATGATGACGACGTAGGAGGCCTGGGTGGCCGAGCGGATGTGCTCGGCGAGCTGGGGCAGCAGGCGCGTGGGGTCACCCTGCTCGACGGCCGAGGCCACCGCCGGGATCCGCCCGACCGTGACGGCCACGCTCGTGGCCTGGTCGATGGCGTGCGCGTCGGCGGCCTGTCCGGTGAGACGCGTGTAGAAGCCGAACCCCACCGCCATGGTCACGACGACGATGCCGAGCACGGCGAGGAGGATCCGGGACGCCAGCGTCCGGGCAAACCTCGGCATAGCTCTCCTCACACCATCGGGACGCGTTCAAGCATGACTGAGCAGAACGCACAAAACCACAGACAACGCGACTATCACGACCAAGGCGCACAAGGCTTCAGGCCCGGGGCGGCTCCCTCCTACGGTGACGCAACTCAACGAGGAGAAAGGGTTTCGGCCCATGGCCGCCATCGAGCTACGAAACGTCACCAAGACCTTCCCCACGAGCGGGGGCGGCACCTACACCGCGATCCAGGACCTGAGCCTGACCGTCGAGGACGGGCAGTTCTGCGCCGTCGTCGGACCGACCGGCTGCGGCAAGTCCACCACCCTGACCCTGGTCTCCGGGCTGGAGCGGCCGACCCGGGGCGAGGCCTTCGTCCACGGCGAACCCGTGGCCGGCATCGACACGAGCACCGGCTTCGTCTTCCAGCAGGACGCCGTCTTCCCGTGGCGGTCGGTCCTCGACAACGTCGCGTCCGGACCGCTCTACCGCGGCCGCTCCCGCGCGGAGGCCACCGGCCTGGCCCGGGACTGGCTGCGCCGCGTCGGGCTGTCCGGGTTCGAGGACCGCTACCCGCACCAGCTCTCGGGCGGGATGCGCAAGCGCGTCGCCCTGGCCCAGACCCTCGTCAACCAGCCGCGGATCCTGCTCATGGACGAGCCGTTCAGCGCGCTCGACGTGCAGACCCGGGCGATCATGTCGACCGAGCTGCTGCACCTGTGGGACCAGACGCGTCCGGCCGTCGTCTTCGTGACGCACGACCTCGAGGAGGCGATCGCCCTCGCGGACAAGGTCGTCGTCATCACCGCCGGCCCCGGCACCGTCAAGGCCGAGTTCGAGATCGACCTGCCCCGCCCGCGCGTCGTCCAGGAGATCCGCCTCGACCCGCGGTTCACGCGCCTCTACACCGAGATCTGGGAGGCGCTCCGCGCCGAGGTCGAGGAGGCCTATGCGCGCACGACGCGTCTGGCGGAGGTGGCGTCGTGATCGACACGACCGCGGACCGTCCCGCCCCCGCCACCGACCGGTCAGCCCCGCCGCAGGCGCGGCGGCGCACGCCTGACGTGGTTGCCGGGTCCGTCGCCTCCGACGAGCCCCGCACCGACCCGCGCGTCGCGGTGCGACGCCGTCGCGCGCGGCTCGCGGCCGTGCGCCTCGGCATCGTCGTCGTCCTCCTCGGCGCCTGGCAGCTGTGCGTCCACGCCGGGGTCGTCGACCCGTTCTTCTGGGGCGAGCCGACCGGCGTGTGGAGCGCCCTCGTCGACTGGGTCACCGTCGGCACCCCGCAGGGATCGCTCGGCGCCCAGATCCTGGTCACCCTCGAGGAGGCCGTGCTCGGGTTCATCATCGGCTCGGTGCTCGGCGTCGTCTTCGGCATCGCCCTGGGCCGCATCCAGATCCTCTCGGAGATCTTCGCCCCGTTCCTCAAGGCCGCCAACTCGATCCCGCGCATCATCCTCGGCTCGATCTTCACGGTCGCGTTCGGCTTCGGGATCCAGTCGAAGGTCATCCTCGCCGTCGTCCTCGTCTTCTTCGGCGTGTTCTTCAACGCCTTCCAGGGCAGCCGCGAGGTCGACCGCAACCTCGTGGCCAACGCCCGGCTGCTCGGCGCCTCGAGGTGGCGGGTGACCCGCGACGTCGTCCTCCCGTCCGCGTTCACGTGGATCCTCGCCAGCCTTCACATCAGCTTCGGCTTCGCCCTCATCGGTGCGCTCGTCGGCGAGATCCTCGGCGCGAACGAGGGGCTCGGGCTGCTGATCCGGTCCTCGCAGAACAACTTCGACATGAACGGCGTGCTCGCCGGCATGGTGCTCGTCGCCGCCATCGCCCTGACCGCGGAGGGGCTCATCACCCTCCTCGAGCGCCGGCTCCTGCGGTGGCGGCCCCCGCAGACGCACGGAGGAGGCGCGCACGAGTAACCGATCGGTGCCCGCACCTCTACAGCACGACACACCAGAACTGACTCAAAGGAGAGTTCCCTTGAACACCAAGCGATTCGGCGCCCTCGGTGCCGCCCTGCTCGCCGCCTCGACGATGGCCGCCTGCGCCAACAGCGCATCGGGTGCCACCGGCGCCGCCGGCTCGGTCGACGCCAACGCCCCCACCGTGACCATCATGGTCGGCGGCATGAGCAAGCAGATCTACCTGCCGTTCATGCTCGCCAAGCAGCTGGGCTACTACGCCAAGGCCGGCGTCAACGTCAACCTCGTCGACGAGCCCGCCGGTGGCGACGCGACGCAGAACATGCTCGCCGGGCAGGTCCAGGGCGTCGGTGGCTTCTACGACCACAACATCGCGCTCCAGGCCCAGGGCAAGTCGTCCGAGGCGGTCGTCTCGATGCTCCAGATCCCCGGCGAGGTCGAGCTGTGCCGCAGCGACCTCAAGGGCACCATCAAGAGCCCCGCCGACTTCAAGGGCCAGGCCCTCGGCATCACCGACACCGGCTCGTCGACGGACTTCCTGACCCAGTACCTCAGCAAGAAGAACGGTGTCGACCCGACGCAGGAGACCCGCCGCGGTGTCGGCGCCGGCCAGACCTTCATCGCCGCGATGAAGCAGAAGACGATCGCCTGCGGCATGACGACCGAGCCGACCGTCAGCAAGGCCCTCTCGGACGGCACGGCGTTCATCCTCCTCGACATGCGCACCGCCGCAGGGTCCAAGGCCGCGCTCGGCGGCACCTACCCGGCCACCTCCCTCTACATGCCGACCGAGTGGGTCAACAGCAACAAGGCGACGGTGCAGAAGCTCGTCAACGCCTACGTCGCGACGCTGTCGTGGATCCAGGCGCACGACGGCGCCGCCATCGCCGACAAGATGCCGGCCGACTACTACAAGGGTGTCGGCAAGGACGCCTACGTCGCCGCCCTCAACAGCGAGAAGGGCATCTTCAACCCGACCGGCCTCATGCCGGCCGACGGACCGCAGACCTGCCTCGCCGTGCTCGGCGAGTTCAACCCGAAGGTCCAGGGCAAGTCGATCGACCTGTCCAAGACGTACACGAACGAGTTCGTCAAGGCGGCGACCCCGCTGAGCTGACCCACCCCCCTCGAGGCCGAGCCCCTCAGGACTCGAGGCCACGACACCCGGTCGCCCGCTGGTTCGGGCGACCGGGTGTCATCGGCGAAGGACGAGCCCGTCGGTCACTGCCGCATCCTCGGGTCCGCGGTGGGGTCGGCGTACACGGAGGGGCAGCCGTCGTGCACGGCCGAGGGGCGCAGCTCGAAGTGCCAGGGCTCGTTGCCGTAGACCCGACACAGCCCGAACTGCGCGCCGTTCGCGGCCAGCCACGCCGCGGCGTCCGTCGACCCCACGTCGACGGCGTGCCCCGACACGTGGGCCGACGCGGTGGGCGTGGACACCCACCGTGCCGCCTCCGCCCGCGAGCCGTACCTGTCGACGGCATCGTCGAGCAGCCGCTGCTGGTAGGAGGTGGACCGCCAGCCGCTCGTGACGTGGACCTCGACCCGGTCGGCGTCGGCCTGCTTGGTGGCCGCCCGCAGCGCGCGGAGCAAGGCCGGGTCGAGCTTGGCGACGGCGGGATAGTCGTCGTCGAACGCGGTCACACCGTCCGGCAGCTCACCGTCCTCGGGGCCGATGACTCCGTCGCCGCCGCCCGGGAGTCCGCCTCGGAGTCCGCCCCGGAGACCGCCGGGAGGCTCCTCGGGAACCCGTGCGTCACGGGTGTCCCTTTGCGCAGGCTGCCCGGCGCCGGACGTCGAGGCCGCCGAGGATGCCGGCGACGCCGACGACGCCGACGACGCCGACGACGCCGACGAGGTCAGGCCGCCGGCGACCTGGCAACCGCCGAGGCCCAGCGCCGCTGCCGCGACGGGCAGGACCGTGAGAAGGATCGATCGGGGACGGGTTCGAGTCGGTCGTGACCGGTGGGTGCTGGGCATGCCGTCGAGTCAAGGCGGTCCCGTGTTGCCAGGGCGTCTGCGAATTTCGATACGCCGACGACAGGTGCGGCTCCCTAGCATCGGATCATGCGCGTACTGCTGGTCGAGGACGAGCCCTACCTGGCCGACGCCGTGCGCGCCGGGCTACGCCTCGAGGCGATCGCCACCGACGTCGCCGGAGACGGCGAGACCGCGCTCGAGCTGCTCAGCACCAACAGCTACGACATCGCCGTCCTCGACCGCGACGTTCCCGGGCCCTCGGGCGACGACATCGCCCGGCACATCGTCGCCTCCGGCTCCGGGATGCCGATCCTCATGCTCACGGCCGCCGACCGGCTGGATGACAAGGCGTCCGGCTTCGAGCTCGGCGCCGACGACTACCTCACCAAACCCTTCGCCTTCCAGGAGCTCGTGCTCCGGCTCAGGGCGCTGGACCGCCGACGCGCCCACCACCGGCCGCCCGTGCGCGAGCTCGCCGGACTGCGGCTGGACCCGTTCCGCCGCGAGGTCTACCGCGACGACCGCTACGTCGCCCTCACCCGCAAGCAGTTCGCCCTGCTCGAGGTGCTCCTCGCCGCCGAGGGTGGCGTCGTCAGCGCCGAACAGCTGCTGGAACGCGCCTGGGACGAGCACGCGGACCCGTTCACCAACGCGGTGCGCATCACCGTCTCCGCCCTGCGCAAACGACTGGGCGAGCCCTGGGTGATCGCCACCGTCCCAGGTGTCGGCTACCGCATCGACGGGCGCGTGGCGACCGGACACCCGGGAGCAGACCGTGGATAGGACCCCGGGGATGAGCGTCCGCCTCAGGCTCACCCTCAGCTACGCCGGCTTCCTCATGATCGCCGGTGGCCTCCTGCTCGCCACGGTGTGGGTGTTCCTGCTGCGGTACGTGCCCGACCACACCGGCTTCGGCCCCGGGTCCTTCGGCCCCACCCGCACCGACCTCGCGGACGCCTTCACACCCAGGGCCGTCCAGGCGCTGGCGGTCCTGCTCGTGTTCGGTCTCGTCGGCGGATGGTTCCTCTCCGGAGGGATGCTCGCTCCCCTGACGCGCATCACGCACGCCACCCGACGGGTCGCGTCCGGGTCCCTGTCGCACCGCATCGAGCTGGAAGGCCGTCAGGACGAGTTCCGCGAGCTCGCCGACAGCTTCGACGCGATGCTCGCGCGGCTCGAGGCTCACGTCAGCGAGCAGCAGCGCTTCGCGGCCAACGCCTCGCACGAGCTGCGCACGCCGCTGGCGATCACGCAGACGCTGCTCGACGTCGCCCGCAAGGACCCCCACCGCGACGTCGGGGAGCTCCTCGACCGGCTCCAGGCCGTCAACACCCGGGCCATCGCCCTCACCGAGGCCCTGCTCCTGCTCAGCCGTGCCGACCAGCGGTCCTTCGGCACCGAGCCCCTCGACCTCTCCCTCGTCGCCGAGGAGGTCACCGAGACGCTCCTTCCCCTCGCGGAGCGGCACGGCGTCACGCTCGAACCGTCGGGCGATCCGGCCCCCGCGTCCGGCTCCCCCACCCTGCTGCTGCAGCTGGCGACGAACCTCGTGCACAACGCGATCGTCCACAACCTCGCCGGCCACGGCGCCGTCTGGATCACCACCGCGGTCGAGCCGGACGCCGCGGTGCTCGCCGTGGAGAACACCGGCGAGGAGCTCAGCCCACGACTGGTGTCCACCCTCGCCGAACCGTTCCGGCGCGGCACCGACCGCGTCCACGCCGACCACTCGGGGGTCGGCCTTGGACTGGCCATCGTCGACCGCATCGCCCGGGCGCACGATGGCACGCTGACCCTCCAGGCCCGCCCGGGTGGAGGCCTCCGGGCCACCGTCCGGCTGCCGAGGCCACAGCCCGGCGCGTCACCGCCCACGGGCTCCGGGCACCCGACGGGCCGCCCGCAGACGGGCGGACTCCGACCAGGTCCGACCAGGACCGACCGGGTCGTACCGGGTCGTACCGGGTCGTCGGCGTCGTCGCTCCCGACCGTGCCGGAAGCGACAACGCCCGACAGGGACGACGCGCCACGGATCCACGCCCATCCGTGGGGAGCGAACCCGCACCGGGGCGCGAGGCCGGTGGTGCGAGCCCCTGACCATGCCACGTGTGTTGCGCGGGACGATGAACGACCATGGGCAGTTCGATGCCGCGAGAGGGTTGCCCTCCCCTTGAGTGAGCGACATCGTCCCTGTGGTTTCAAGGCGTCCGACGCTTGCCTCATGATCGCGTCACGCGCACCGCAGGACAAGGTTCTCGTCGAGGGTTGTGCCTAGCCTTGGGGCATGGACCTCGGCCTCGACTTCGGAACCACCCACACGGTCGTCGCCCACGGCGACCGGGGCAACTACCCGGTGGTCGTCTTCCTCGACGAGGACGGCGATGCCCGCGACCACTTCCCCTCGGTCGTCGCGGACGACGGCGGCCGGCTCGTCTACGGCTTCGCGGCGCTCGAGGCGGCTCGCCGGGGCAGGCCCACGGCCCGCTCGTTCAAGCGCCTGCTCGCCGAGCCGCACGTCACCCCGCACACGCTGATGCAGATCGGCGGGCGCGCGCTGCCCCTCCTGGACGTGCTGACCGGGCACTTCACCGCGGTGCTGCACGCCCTGCGGACCGCGTCGAGCATCGAGGGACGGGTGGACGCGTCGGCCCGGCCCCGCGCCGTGCTCGGCGTCCCCGCGCAGGCTGGCAGCGCCCAGCGTTTCCTCACCCTCGAGGCCTGTCGACGCGCCGGGTTCGACGTGGCCGGTCTCGTCAACGAGCCGTCGGCGGCCAGCTTCGAGTTCGCGCACCGGCAGGCCCGGTCGATCACCTCCCGACGCGACCTCGTCCTCGTCTACGACCTCGGAGGTGGCACGTTCGACGCGTCGCTGCTGCGCCTGTCTGGCACGCACCACGAGGTGCTCGACTCCTTCGGCGTCAACCGGCTCGGCGGTGACGACTTCGACGAGGCCCTCGCCGCGTCCGCCCTGGCCGCCGCGGGACGCGAGCAGGGCGGGCTGTCCGACGCGTCCTGGGCCACGCTGCTCGAGGAGTGCCGGGAGGCGAAGGAACGCATCGGGCCGCAGTCGCGCCGGGTCGCCGTCGACGTGCCCGGCGCCGCGGGCGAGCCCGGCACCGCGGTCACCGTCGACGTCGACGACTACTACGCCGCCGTGACGCCCCTGGTCGTGGCGACGACCGACGCCATGGAGCCCCTGGTCGCATCGCTGTCACCCGACGGGACCGACGACGAGCTGCGCGGCGTGGCCGGCATCTACATCGTCGGCGGCGCCAGCGGTCTGCCGCTCGTCCCCCGCCTGCTCAGGTCGCGGTTCGGCCGGCGCGTGCACCGCTCCCCCATGCCGAGCGCCTCCACCGCCGTGGGCCTGGCCATCGCGGCCGACTCCGAGGCGGGCTTCTCGCTGCGCGACCGCCTCTCACGTGGCTTCGGCGTCTTCCGGGAGCGTGAGAGCGGCACGAAGGTGTCCTTCGACCCGGTGCTGGACCGCTCGTTGCAGACCGCCGACGCGCTGGGCGGGTCAGCCTCCACCGAGCCGGTCGTGGTGACGCGTCGCTACCAGGCGGCGCACAACATCGGCTGGTTCCGGTTCGTCGAGTACTCCTCGGTCGACGACCAGGGCGAGCCGCGCGGCGACCTCGCCCCGGTGGCCGAGATCGTGTTCCCGTTCGAGCCGGACCTCCAGCAGGAGGTGCGGGATACCGGGGGCGACCCTGCCGCCCAGGCGGCCTTCCTGCGCCGGCAGCCCATCGTCCGGCTCGAGAGCGGTCCACTGCTCGAGGAGCGCTACACGGTCGACCCGGCCGGCATCATCGAGCTGTCCCTCACCGACCTCACCACCGGTTACCGGCAGGAGCACGTTCTCGCGGTCTGAGGCCGTGCTCGAAATCTGCGGAGTCGGGGACGCCGGGGCCACCGCGCGCCTACGCTGTTCCTGCCGGCTCCTCAAGCCATGGGGTGGGCCGGTGAGTGATCGGCGCAGTCAGGGTCAGGTGTCATGAACGGACCCCCTCACGAGCCGGAGAAGACGACTCCGGCAGGCACGTCGCGCCCTGAGCCGACCGGTTCCGGTGGCGTCCTCCCCAGCAGGCCCGGAGCGGAGCTGGTGGACTCGGACCTGCTGCAGGAGATCTCGCTGCTGGCCGACGTCATCGCGTCCGTGTCGGGCGTCGGGAGCCACCTGAGCCACGAGCAGGTCGATGCCGTGCTGGGGGTGCCGCCCATCAGGCCCCTCACTCCGTCTCCCGCACGCGCCCTCGGGCCCTGGGACCGGGTTGCGCACCCCGCCGTGGCCACCGCCTGAGGCGACTCGTTGCCGCTCTCGCCGCCCCCGGCGCGCTCGAGGCGGCCGGCCCCGCCGCGACTTCGACGATTCCGAGGACATCGCCTGTCGCCGGTGCCAGTGTGGGAGCTGGTTCGACAACCGGTCGATCTGGCGGTGGCGGCGCGTTGAACAGCAAGCGCGCCGACGCCGGCAGCGGCGGTCGGACCTCGGGTGCGAGGGGGAGGCCGGTCCCGGGACGCAGCACTTCGGCTGACGCGTCTCGGATAACGGCGCAGGCCCCCGCGGCGCGACCAGCGCGGCGGGGGCCCTCTCGTGCCGGCGCGTGGGCCCCGCGACACGCGACGGCCCTCCACCCAAAGCGCTCTCCGGCGCTGCGGGCTCAGGCCGACGCCACCGGCCCACCGGTGCCGCTGCCCGTGCTCGCGGACGCGCCGATGCTCGCGAGGTTGCCGCGTGCCGGGTGCGTTCGGCCCATGGGGCCCTGGGCCATGGCGGTGAACAGGTTGGCCGTCACCGTGCGCGCGAAGGTGGCGGCCCGCGCGTCGATGGCCGGACGGCTGTGCGCCCCTCGCAGTCCCGCAGTCCACGCGAGGGTCCCGACGGCGAGGACCCCGGCGCCGCTGGGCGCCGAGTAGTAGGTCAGGTCCGAGTGCGTGTCGGCCTTGCGGTACTGCGGCACCGGCGAGTGCGCGACGACCTGGAGGTTGGCGGGAGTCCCGCGCACCGGGTAGGCGCGGTCGATCTCGGTGCCGACGAGACCGGCGTACCGGTCTCCCTTCCTGGCTCCGGTGCCGGCGAGCAGGAAGAAGCCCGGGTCGTGGACGACCAGGTCCGCCTCGGCCGGGAAGGCCTCGTAGAGCATGCCGGTGAGCGAGTTCTCGGGGTCGGGGTGGGGAGCCTGACGCCACTGGGCCGTCGTCTCGGGAGACCCGTGCACCGGGTCGAGCCCGGCGTCCTTGTAGCAGGTGAGCAGGCGCCCGTCGCCCGAGAACCGCGCACGCCAGTACACGGCGTTGGCCCCGAGGAAGGCGAGGTTGGTCCCGGCGTCGCGAGCCGCCTCCACGTGCCGGCGCATGGGCACCGTCCAGTACTCGTCGTGGCCGGGCGAGACGACGCCCCGGGCCCCGACGAGCAGGCCCGGGTCGCGGTGCAGGTCCGCGGAGGTGACGTACGCGAGGTCGAGGTCCGCTCGGTCGAGGCTCTCGGCGACGAAGACCGGGCCCTGCTCGTAGGCGAGGACGAGCGGTGCCCCGTTCTTGTCGTAGGGCCGGTCGTAGGAGACCGCGTGGGCCCGCGCCGCGAAGCTCTGGTCGGGGCCCTTGTAGAGGGAGTAGCCGCCCCACTGGTTGTAGGCCTGGTGACAGGCGGTGGCGGAGACGAGCACGAGGCGCCCGGCCGTCGTGCGGGAGCGGACGAGGACCGGGACGTAGCGCGCTCGGCCCCCGGCCTCGAGCCGGAGCAGGTAGCTGCCCTCGGGCCACCCCGTCGTGTCCACGCCCAGCGTCCGGGGCCAGGCGCAGCGCACCGTATGCAGCGCGTCGGTGGTCGGGGGTGGCTGTCTCGTGGCCGGGACGGCGAGGGCGGCCCAGACCTCACGGGCGCCGGTGCCGCCGTAATGACCGAGCCGGTAGGCCCGGACCGTGACCGGGCCGAGGGCCGAGCTGAGGTGCAGCCCGAAGGAGCCGCCCGGCAGGACGCTGACCGTGTCGGCGTAGCCGGCCAGGTCGGTCTCGGACGCCAGCTGTGCCGTGCTGATGCGCCACGCCACGGTGCCGGGCCGAGCGTTCTCGTCCCGGACCCAGCCCGGCCCGCCCGAGCCGGCCGTGGTCGAGGAGGGCGTCGAACCTGCGCCGGTCGTCGGGCCGCCGGGCCCCCCGGTCGCCCCGGTTGCTCCGGTTGCTCCGGGTCCCCCCGCGCCGCTGCCGGTGCAGGCGCCGAGCAGCAGTGCGCCCGTGCCCGCCAGGACGGCGCGCCGCGTCGGTCCGCTCGCCCCCGCGATCCCCACCATGGAGCGAGGCTAGGGGTGGTCGCTGGGCGGGCGCCGACGAACCACTGGCCGCGCGCTGGAGTGGGCGAACGCGCTCCGGACGCCGAACGTCCGCAACTCGGAGTACGTTGCCGACGTGCCCGACTTCACGATCAAGGCGCTGACGCCCGAGACGTTCGACGACTTCGCCGCGCTCGTCGAGCGGAACAAGGGCATGTTCGCCAGCTGCTGGTGCACCCACTTCCATCCCGACTGCGCCGAGAAGGGCCAGACCGCGGAGGGGAACCGGGAGCTCAAGGAGCGTCTCGTGGCCGACGGGACCGCCCACGCGGCCCTCGTCTACGCCGGCGACCTCGCCGTCGCGTGGGCGGAGTACGGGTCGCCCGAGCAGCTGCCGAACATCCACCACCGCAAGGAGTACCTCGCCACGGCCCGGCGGCTGCCCGACTACCGCGTCACCTGCATCCAGGTCGAGCGCGTCCACCGCGGTCAGGGCCTCGCGGCGATCGCCCTGCGCGGCGCCGTCGAGCTCATCGCCCGGGCCGGGGGTGGGCTCGTCGAGGGCTACCCGCACGACACCGGCGGCGTCCGGAAGAAGAACTCGTCGTTCCTCTACAACGGCACGCGCACCATGTACGAGCGGGCGGGCTTCACCTACGACCGTCCCAAGGGCCTGGGCAACTGCGTCATGGTGCGTGAGGTGGCCGCGAGCGGCCACTCCTGAGCATCGGGGAGCATCGGGGAGCATCGGTCCGCGTCTAGGCTGGGTCGGTGGGCATCGGCGGTGACCGACCGCCCAGGCGTCGCACGACGCCTCGGGGCGCAGCGATCCGTGCCCGGACCGACGGGCGTCGCACCGGCACAACCGGAGTCGCCTGCTGCCTCGGCCTGGTCGCCGCCACGACGCTCCTGTCGGCCTGCACCGCTGCGATGCCTCCGGGCTACGGCCACACCCCACTGGCAGTCAGCCCCGCCCCGGTGCTGACCACCATCGACGGGATGACGGCCGTGCCCGAGAACCTCGAGTGCTCCAACGAGCATCTCGACGGGCGACGCAGCACCCTGCCCGGCCCGCAGCTGTTCCCCGCGGCCTTCCCCGGCGTGGTCGACGTGATGCTCGTCCTGCCGGGACCTGACGCGTCGGACGCCCGCTGCCACCCCACGCTCGTGAAGCGGTTCAGCTGCCGCGACACGACGACGTGGGCCTGGCCCGACCCGACGGAGTTCCTCCTCACGCTCGGCGCGCGTCAGGTCCGGGTCGTCGAGGGGGCCTCCGCCGCCCGGACGCGCTCGACCGAGGACGGCCGTGACCCCGGGCCGCCGCAGCGCACCTTCACCTACGCCGAGTACACCCTGGCGACCGGCGACCCGCAGGGAGCGGTCGCGTTCGAGCGTCGCGCCTTCGGGACCTGCGCACCGGGCCCGGCGCAGACGGTCGACGGCGTGGCGGTGCACACGGCGACGGTCCGGACGGAGACCGGCCTCGTCGACGTCGCGTACCTCGCCGTGCGGGACCGGCTGGCGCAGGTGGCCCTGACCGGGAACCGCTGGGCGGCAGGTGAACGTGACCAGGCCTGGCGCGTCGTCGCGCGCTACCTCCAGCAGGAGGACTGACCGTCCGGCGCCCGGTCGCGGCTCACACCAGGTTCACACCGGCGACACCTGACGCAGCCGGGAGACGGTGAGCACCAGGGGCTTGCCCAGGACCACCCAGCCGAGGCCGGCCACGACCGCTCCCAGGAGCAGGCCGGCCACGACGTCGAGGGGGTGGTGGACTCCGACGTACACCCGGGCTGCAGCCATGAGCAGCGCTGGCGGTCTCACGCCTGTCCCGGGAGCCGCACCTCGAAGCGGCACCACCCGTCCAGGGCCGCTCCGGTGATGACGGTGCCGCCGTGCGCCTGGGCCAGGGCGTTCACGATGGCCAGGCCGAGTCCGCTGCCGCCGCTGTCCCGGTCCCGGGAGTCCTGCAGGCGGGTGAAGCGGTCGAAGATCGCCTCACGCTGGGCCACGGGCACCACGTCGCCGTCGTTGTCCACGGTGAGGACCACCGTCCCGGCCGGACCGGGCCCGCAGGACAGGCGCACCGAGGTGCGGGCGTGCCGTGCGGCGTTGTCCACGAGGTTGCGGACGACCTGGGCGAGACGGTCGGGGTCACCGATGGTGCGCGCGGCGCGGATGTCGCCGGTCACGGTCAGGGCGGTCGTGGCCTCGAGCCGGTGGATCTCGTCGATGAGCAGGTGGTCCAGGTCGACGTCCTTGTGCTGCAGCACGATTCCCTGGTCGTCGGCCTTGGCCAGGGTGAGCAGGTCCTCGACGAGGCTCTGCATGCGCAGCGCCTCCGTCGTGACGACGGCGGTGCCCGCCCGGTCGATCCCGTCGCGTGAGGTCTCGCTGATCATGCGGATCGCCGTCAGCGGGCTGCGCAGCTCGTGCGAGGCGTTGCTCACGAACGCCCGCTGGGCAGCGTCCGCCTGTCGGAGCCGGTCGAGCATCTCGTTCATCGTCTGCGCGAGATGGGTGATCTCGTCGTCGCCGGTCGGTTCGGGAACGCGCACCGCCGAGCCGGAGGCCCGGATCTCGGCCACGGAGGAACGGATCCGCTCGACCCGGCTCAGGGCGCTGCTCAGGACCCGGTTGATCAACCAGAGCAGCCCCGCCAGCAGGACGAGGGCCAGCACCCCCAGAGCCGTCGTCGCCCCCTGGATCAGCGAGGACTCCGTCTGCAGGGGGGTCGCGACGAAGAGGGTCGTCCCGGCTGCCGCTGCGTCGCCCGGGGCGCCCGTGCCGCCGAGCCCGCGGGCCACGACGACGTACGACACGTTCTCGTCGGTCGGAAGGCCGTCGACGCGGGTGCTGAGCACCTGCCCGGGCGCGGGCCTCAGGTCGGCCAGGGGCCGTCGAGCCGCAGCGACGTCGTTGTAGGACAGCACGTTGCCGTCCCGCCCCACCAGCTGTAGCACGGAGCCTCGGGCCGGGACCTCGCGCAGCGTCGTGGCCGGCTCCTTGCCGGCGACGACGATCGAGGCGATCTGGTTGGCCTGCTCGGTCACCGCACTCGTCGTGGTGTTGCTCACCACCGCCTCGAGCGTCATCTCGTAGGCGGCCAGCGCCACGACGAGCGCGACCGACGCCGCGGCAGCGGTGACGGCCAGGATGCGAAACCGCAGCGACCGCACGCGCCACCGGGACAGGACGGAGGTCACAGGCATGACGTCATCGTCCCCGAGGCAGCGACAGGTCGTGCGGTGCGGCTGTCAGCAGGCGCGCCGGGGTCGCGCCTGCGATCCCGAGGAACGCCGTGCGTGAACGGACCACTGCAGTGCTCCAGACGCTGGGCGGATGATCAGCCAAGACTCACGTTTCGTGCTGAACCGTTCCTGAACGCCCTGCAGCGTGGGGACGTGACGCAGGGTCGCCGCCCGCCTGCTCCTCAGGTGTCGGCGACCACCTTCCGTGTTCGGCGAGCAGACTTCTTGGCCTGCTTCTTCGCGCTCTTGCCGACGTCCTCGGCTTCCTGGACGGTGCGCCCCAAGAGCTTTCCGGCCTCCTGCGCCGGATGGCGGACGGCTCGAGGCAGGGCGATCGCCGACCCCAGGGAGAAGAGACGGCGGGCGAGCATGAGGACGGGGATGCCGAGCGGGAGCAGGATGATGGTGACACTGAGAAGTGCACCCACCAGGCCGAGCACCCCGGCGAGCAACCAGATCACCCCCGCAGCAAGCCATCGCAACGGTTTCATGCGTCTCCTTCCTGACGAGGCCTCACAGCAACGCCCCGAGGGGCCCCAGATCGATGTTGAGTTCTTCTGCGGTCAGCCCGTAGCGATCACGGATCTGCGTCATGGCCTCCTCGAGATGCATCAGGCCCAGGCCCAGGCCCTCCACCTGCTCGTCACTCAGGTCGCCCTCGTCGACGCGTCGGAGTGCCTGACGCTCCATGAGCTGGCGCAGCAGCTCGACGACGGTCAGGACCAGGGCGACGAGGTCACGTTCGACCGACCCCGCGTCGGACTCGATCCGAAGGGGGCCCACGCGTGCGGCGTCCCTCATGAGGGCTCACCGGACGCCGCACGGACCGAGGTGACGAGCGCGAGCAGACGCACCTGCACGAGGTCGACCCCCGCCAGGGAGATCACCACGTCGCCCGAGAGCACGACACCGGTGCCGAGCAGGCGGTCGAGGAGGTCGACGAGGGCGACCTGACGGTGGTGCGGGTACGACGCCCGATCCGGTTGGGCGCTCATGCGTCCTCCAGGCTGACGAAGGAGTACGCCGGCCACGGACCGTCGACCTCGATCGTGGCTGACGGATGGGCCCGGCCGACCGCCGACACGGCCTCCTGGAAGGTCGACGTGGTCTCCTCGTCGACGAGATACGCGCCGTTGAGGATCATGACGCCGCGGTGCCCCGAGAGCCGGGGGTCCTGCAGGGCCAGGCGGCGGCCGTCGACAGCCCGGGCGGAGATCTCCGCGTGGACGCGATCGGCGACCAGCCCTCCTGACACTCGCTCCTGCTCGCGGGCCGTGGCTTCCAGCTTGCGCCGCCGAAGGTAGTCCGCGCCCGAGCCGACCGATGCCCGGGCCGTGCTCGCGGTTTCGTCGGACGTGTCGTGATCGGACGTGTCGTGAACGGTGGGCTCCTCCGTGACCCGGCCTCCCTCCAGGTAGGCCTTCACGGACCACTCCCGGCGGTCGGAGATGTGCTCCAACGTCCGCACCAGAGGCCCGTGCCACTGCTCGAGCCTCGCGCGGACGCCGTCGTCGTCCAGGCAGATCGTCGCCAGTCGCAAGGGAGCGGTGGGCGCAGCGGCGGAGGCCGCGAACACCACCGCGTCGTGGGTTCGAGCGACGTCTTCGAGCCACCGCAGGTCCTCGAGGTGCTCGCGGATCGCCTCGTCGCCGAACTCGTCGAGGTCGACGTCGCTGACGACCGCCGAGAGACCAGCGTGGTCCACGACGCGCACGCGCCGGTCCGCGAAGCCGCGCACAGCGTCCAGGTCTGCTTCGGCGAGACCCCGACACACCGCGTACAGGTACGAGCCGACGTCACGCACGTCCCGCACGTCACGCATCGCCGGACTCCAGCTCCTCGATCCGGTCCCTCAGCCGCTGGTTCTCCTCGCTCAGGCGGTTCTCCCCCGAGCTGAGCAGCGGGTCGTGCTCCCACCAGTCGATGCCCATCTCGCGGGCCTTGTCGACCGACGCCACGAGCAGCCGGATGCGGATCGTCAGCAG
>JAEWFB010000021.1 GCA_023389095.1 Actinomycetes bacterium | reverse complement strand
CCCCCCACCCACCCCCCCCCCGCCGCCGGCGGGGGCCCCCCCCCGCGCGCCCCTGCCGCCGGTCAGGCGCCGCCGGCAGGGGACTCAGCGCGTCGCGGGCCGCAGCGCGCGGGCGACCGTCGGCAGGACGTCCTCGATGGCGGTTCCCATGAGGGCGTACGCCTCGGCGCCGCGTCCGTACGGGTCCGGGATGTCCGACTCGTCGGCGGTGCGGGCGCGGACGAAGCCGCGGCGGTCACGCGCGGCCTCGGCGACTCGCGCCACCCACGGGGTGTCGCCGGACGCGTCGGCGCGGGCCTCGTCGGCAGCAACGGAGAGGTCGGTGTCGGCGAGGAGGTCGGCGAGCTCGCCGAGGGTGAAGGTGCGGCGCAGCACGCGCGGGTTGAGCGCGACGGCGTCGGAACGGTGCCGCTGCGCGGCCGCGACGACGAGGTCGGCCTCCGCGAGGATCGCAGGCGTCAGCTGCCGCGACGCGAAACCGGCGGCGTCGGCCCCCGCCCGCTCGAGCAGCTCCACCGAGCCGGGCTCGATCGGCGCGCCGACCATCGCGCGCGTCCCGGCGCTCGACACCTCGAGGCCGGTATCGCCCAGCAGCTGGGCGAGGCGACGCTCGATGTAGGGCGAGCGGCAGACGTTGCCGGTGCACACGACGAGGATCCGGCCGGCGCGCATCCCCTGCTGATGTCCCTGATGTCCCGGCTGGCCCTCCCCGCTCACGGGGCCGCCTGCTCGGCGAGGCTGCGGGCGAAGGCGAGGCACGCGTCGAGCGTCGGCAGCAGGCCCTCGGCGGCGGCTTCCTCGAGCGTCGGGGCCTCGGCGTCCTTCGTCGACACGATCGGAGTGAACCCGTCCGGCAGGGCGAGGCCCACCCGCGGGTCGAGCGGGTTGATCCCACGCTCCCCCGCCGGGTTGAAGACCTCCGAGCACAGGTAGACGGCCGTGCCGTCCTCGACGCAGGCCAGGGCGTGACCGAGGCCCTCGGAGAGGTAGACGGCGCGCCGGTCGACGGTGTCGAGGAGCACGGAGTCCCACTCGCCGAAGGTCGGCGAGCCGACGCGGAGGTCGACGACGTAGTCGACGAAGACGCCGCTGGTGGCCGTGACGTACTTGGCCTGCGACGGTGGCAGGTCAGCGAAGTGGATGCCGCGCAGGGCCCCCGCACGCGACACGGAGATGTTGGTCTGGCGCACCGCCATGGGGTGGCCGATCGCCTCGGCGAGGTGGTCGACGCGGAAGCCCTCGGCGAACAGCCCCCGGTCGTCGGGGAACTGGCGAGGCGTCACCTCGAACGCCCCGGCGAGGCGCAAAGGTCGGATGTCCACTAGTCCACTTCCTCCGTGGGGTTCTCAGGGGTGGGCGTGAGGGCGTCGTGCGCCTCGTCGAGCAGCCTCTGCAGGTAGCGGCCGTAGCCGCTCTTGAGCTGGGCGTCGGCGTGCTCCCGCAGCCCGGCGTCGTCGAGCCATCCGTTGCGCCACGCGATCTCCTCGACGCAGCCGATCTTCTGGCCCTGCCGTGCCTCGACGACGTGGACGAACTGGCTGGCCTCCATGAGTCCCTCGAAGGTGCCGGTGTCGAACCAGGCCGTGCCGCGGGGCAGGACGCTCACCGTGAGGTCGCCGCGGCGCAGATAGGCGTCGTTGACGGCCGTGATCTCGAGCTCGCCGCGGACGCTGGGCGTCAGGCCAGCGGCGATCTCGACGACGTCGTTGTCGTAGAAGTAGAGGCCGGGCACGGCGTAGCTGCTGCGGGGCCGCTCCGGCTTCTCCTCGATCGACACGACCCGCCCGTCGGGGTCGAACTCGACGACCCCGTAGGCGGTCGGGTCGGCGACGCGGTAGGCGAAGACGTGCCCACCGGTCAGCGAGGTGTGCTCGGCAAGGCGGGTGCCGAGGCCGGGGCCGAAGAAGATGTTGTCGCCGAGGACCAGGGCGACGCTGTCGTCGCCGATGAAGTCGGCGCCCAGGACGAACGCCTGGGCGAGACCGTCGGGGCTCGGCTGCACCGCGTAGGTGATGGACATCCCCCACTGGGAGCCATCGCCGAGCAGGCGCTCGAACTGGTCGGCGTCCCACGGGGTCGTGATGACGAGGACCTCACGGATGCCGGCCATCATCAGGGTCGACAGCGGGTAGTACACCATCGGCTTGTCGTAGACGGGCATGAGCTGTTTGCTGATGCCGCGCGTGATCGGGTGCAGTCGCGTACCGCTTCCGCCAGCGAGAACGATCCCTTTCATGAGTGCCACCCTAGGGGACCGACGCGCGGGCCCCGGTCGCGGTTCGGGCCGGTCGCGGTTCAGCCGGTCGCGGTTCAGCCTGCCGCGGTCCACGTGCGCAGGTCGGCGCCGGCGCGGTAGGTCGCGTCGCCGACCGAGAGCCAGCCGGCCTTGCCGACGGCCGACAGGGAGACCTGCCCCTCGGGGAGCGCGTCGGGCACCGGGACACACGCGACCTGGGTCGAGGAGCCTTCGGAGACCCGCGCCACCTCCACCCCCGCGCAGCCCTGGCCGACCCGCGCGACGTACACGCGGCTCGTGCCCTTCTCGTCGCGCACCGACAGGGCCAGGGCCCCGGTGACCTTGGCGAGCCCGGTCCACGTGGCGCCACCGTCGGTCGACGTCGTGACCGAGCCGTCGGCGCACAGGGCCCGCGCGCTCGTTCCCGACACGCGCGCGAGGTCGAGCAGGGTGCCGGAGCCGCAGGGGCGGGCCCCCGCACGGTCTGGCGTGACCGCCGTGGACGACGCCCCACCGGGGGTGCGCGACCAGGCGCCCTGCAGCTCGCGGGGACCGTCCCACGTGCCGGCGCCGTCGGCGGTGATGTACTCGCCTGCCGAGCACGAGGCGTCGGCGCCGATGACGAAGGCCCGGTCGGCGGACACGGGCTGCACCCGGCCGAGCGCCTTGGCCGGGGCCTTGCGCGCCTGCCACGTGCGGCCACCGTCGCCGGTCACCTCGATGCTCGCCCCGCCCTTGTCGCACGTGCCGAGCACGGCGCGCCACGCCCGGGAGGCGTCGAGGCCGACGACCACCTGCTGCAGCGGCACGGGGTGGGCCTCGGGCCCCGGCGCCACGGTCGGCGTCGACGCCACGGGGGTCGACTGCGGAGCCGGCACCGGCGTCTGCGCCTGCGTCGCAGGCCCGGAACCGACCGGGTCGTGGCGGAAGGCGAGCGCGACGAGGCCGACGTCGACGATGAGCAGCACGAGCAGGCCCAGGAGGGCCAGCCGTCCGGTCGAGGAGCGGATCCAGCGAGTCACGCGCCTCACTCTACGGACCCGCCGGGACGAAACAGAGCATCTTGGACAGGTCGGCACTAGGATGCGGCGCAGAGCGACCATGTCGGCGCGCCCGGGAACCGCTCACGAGAGCCACCACGGGACCGACTGAGTGAAAGACGGGGATTGTGGAGCTCCAGGACTACCTCAACGTGATCCGGAAGCGATGGATGATCATCGCGGCCGTCACGCTCGTGACCCTCGGCCTCGCCGCCGCGTACACCGCGGTGTCGCCGCGCAGCTACGAGTCGTCGACGCGGTTCTTCGTCCAGACGGCCAGCGATGACACGACGTCCTCCCTCCAGCAGGGCAACACGTTCACCCAGGCCCGCGTCAAGACCTACGCTCAGATCCTCGTGGATCCGGAGGTGCTGCAGCCGGTCATCGAAGCCACCGGGTTCAACGGCACCCCGGACCAGCTCGCGGGCCGCGTCACGTCCTCCATCCCGCTCGACACGGGTCTTATCGACGTCACGGTCACGGACTCGAGCCCGCAGCGGGCCCAACGGATCGCGGCCGCCATCGGCGAGGTGTTCCCGAAGTATGTCGCCAAGATCGAGGCGCGGCCCGGCAAGCAGTCCCCCGTCCAGCTCTCGGTGACGCGGCCTGCCACGCTGGAGACCGCGCCGGTCAGCCCCAAGCCGACACGGAACCTCGCGCTCGGGCTCGTCATGGGCCTGCTCCTCGGCTTCGGCCTCGCCCTGCTGCGCGACGTGCTCGACAAGTCGGTCAAGAGCCAGCGCGACCTCGAGACGGTCACCCACCGCACCCTGCTCGGCGCGATCGCCTACGACACCGACGCCCCCGACCACCCGCTCATCGTCCAGGTCGACCCGCGCAGCCAGCGCGCCGAGGCGTTCCGCTCGGTGCGCACCAACCTGCAGTTCATCGACGTCGCCAACCCGCCGAAGTCCATCGTCGTCACGTCCTCCCTCCCGGGTGAGGGCAAGTCGACGACGACGGCCAACCTCGCGCTCAGCATCGCCGAGACCGGCATGTCCGTCGTCGTCATCGAGGGCGACCTGCGCCGACCGCGGCTGCTCGACTACCTCGGCTTCGAGGGCTCGGTCGGCCTGACCGACGTGCTCGTCGGGCGGGTCGAGGTCGACGACGTGCTCCAGCCGTTCGGCCGCACCGGCCTGCGCCTGATGGGGGCCGGCCCCATCCCGCCGAACCCCGCGGAGCTGCTCGGCTCGGCCAACATGGAACGCCTCGTCGAGGACCTCTGCAACCGGTTCGACTACGTCCTCATCGACGCCCCTCCCCTGCTGCCGGTCACCGACGCCGCGGTGCTCAGCACCATCGTCGACGGCGCCATCGTCGTGGTCGGTGCCGGTGTGGCACAGCGCGAGCACGTCCGCCGTGCCCTCGAGTCGCTCGACGCGGTCAACGGCTCGATCCTCGGCGTCATCCTCAACCGGGTGCGGGCCAAGGACGGCGGCGCCGGGTACGGCACGTACCAGTACGACTACCGGCCCGAGAGCGAGCGCCAGCGCGCCAAGGACCGCGGCCCGAGCCGGTTCCGTCGCCCGGTCGCCGACCCCGACGAGAACCTCGACGTCGTCCCGCGCGGCACCGCCCGTCCGGGGCAGCCGGTCAACGGCACGCCGCTCAACGGGACGCATCCGGCCTCGTTCCCGCCGGCGTACCCCGGGGACCCGCACGCCGACACGAGCGACAGCCCGAGCCAGCGGATCTTCCACTAGGCACGACAAGGCCGCCGCACCGCGAACGGTGCGGCGGCCTCGCCATGTCGGGGCTTGTCCGGCGCAGGTTGTGACCGCGCAGACCCTGACCGCGTGGCCGGGTCCAGGTCAGACGCGCGCTGACGTCACCACCGAGGCCAGCGCCGTGACGACGACATCGAGGTGCTCCTCGATGCGCGCGAACGCCTCCTCGTGCACCTTGTCGGACTCGCGGAAGGGGTCGACCACGTCGATGTCGTCGGCGTCACGGGGTACGACGGTGCCGCGGGCAGCGGCCGCCTCCGTCACGACCTGGTCGAGCCACGGTCGCGTGGGCAGGATGGAGCGCCACGTCCGCGAGTCCGCACAGAGGTCGGCGAAGTCGCCGAGGGCGAAGATCCGTCGCATCGCCGGGGGATGCAGGCGGGCCACCTGACCGCGGTGGGCGCGCGTCAAGGTCAGGACCAGGCCGGCGCCCTCGAGCAGCTGGCCCGTCACCTGCCGGGCACGGAACCCGGTGACGTCGGCACCGAGCCGACGCAGCTGTTCGCGCGTCTCGCTCTCGATGTCGGATCCCACGACCGCCCCGGTGCCGGCACTCTCGATCCGGACCCCGGCATTCGGCAGCAGCTGCCTCAGGCGCCGCTCGGCGTAGGGCGACCGGCAGATGTTGCCGGTGCAGATGAAGAGAATGCCGCGGGTCTGAGGGGTGTCCCCGAGCATCTGTGCCCCCAAGGTGTCGGTGTCACGTCGAACAACGAGACTATGCGCCGATCCTGTGCATTTGGTGGGTTGGCGCCGTTTGTCGCGTGAGTGCGGCCTGAAGAGGGCCTCACCAGGCCGTCGCGGCCCTCCGTCCCATACCCCGGTAGTCCCAGCCGGCCTCGGACCAGGCCTGCGGGTCGAGCACGTTGCGCCCGTCGATGACCCGCGGGACGGCCACGAGCGTCTTGGCCCTGGCCGGGTCGAGCTCGACGTAGTCCTTCCACGCCGTGAGGAGGATGACGAGCTCGGCGCCGGCGAGCGCCTCGTCGGCGGTGTCGACGATGTGCAGGTCGGGACGCAGCGCTCGCACGATGCCGGAGGCGGCGGGGTCGGTGGCGACCACGTTGGCACCACGGCCCCACAGGCGTCCGGCGATGTCGAGGGCCGGCGAGTCGCGCACGTCGTCGCTGTCGGGCTTGAAGGTGAGGCCGAGCACGGCGACCTTGACGCCGACGAGCCGGCCACCGGCCATCTCGGCGGCGAGATCCACGGCGTGGTCGCGACGGCGCATGTTG
>JAEWFB010000155.1 GCA_023389095.1 Actinomycetes bacterium | reverse complement strand
CAGCCGAAGTTGAGGTCGATGTGGTCGGCGCGGTCCTCCTGCACGAGGATCCGGGCCGCGGCGCGCGCGGTGGCCGGGTCGACGCTGTAGAGCTGGATCGAGCGCGGGTGCTCCTCCGGGTCGTGCTCGATGAGGCGCATCGTCTCGGGGCTGCGCTCGACGAGGGCGCGCGAGGTGATCATCTCGCTGACGTAGAGGCTCGTCGCACCGGAGGCGCCTCGTGCCGACGCCAGCGCGGTGCCCTCGTCGCCGTACTCGCGGCACAGCCGCCGGAACGCCCGGTTGGTGATGCCCGCCATCGGCGCCAGCACGACCGGTGACTCGATGACGTGACGACCGATGCGCAGCGGCGGCAGCACCGGCGCGGGTCCGGTGGGTGCGGCGGGCGGCATCATCAGGTCGGTCACGAGCACCGATTGTCCCGCATCAACGGCCCCCGGCCGAATCGGTGGCCTCGCGGGCGAAGCGCAGCACCGCCTCGGCGAACGCCTCGGGCTGGTCGAGGTTGGCCAGGTGCCCGGCGCCCGGGATCGTCTCGACGCGGACCCCCGGCACGTCCTGCCGGAACCCCGGGACGCCGAGACGGAACTGGTCCCACCGGCCGTTGAGCAGCAGCACCGGGCACTCGAGGCCGGCGAGCGACGCCGGGCGGCACGCCTGCATGACCTCGCGCCAGGCGCTCGTTGTGGGGTCGAACCAGTACCCGCCGGCGATGACCGGGTCGATGCGCTCGGCCGGGTAGAGGCGGTGCAGCACCCGGTCGTTGACGCGGGCCATCCGGGCCGGGCCGAGCCGGTCGGTCAGTGCACCGACGAAACGGTAGACGGCGGCCCCGGCTCCCTGCGGGCGGGCGCTCGCCCCGGCGAGGACGAGCCCGGCCAGCGCCTCGCCGTGCCGCGCCGCGTACTCCATCGCGACGAAGCCGCCGAGCGAGTGCCCGACGAGCACGACCGGGCCGTCCACCGCAGCCCCCCGCACCGCGTCGTCGACGACCTCGACGCACCGGTCGAGCGTGAAGGCCTCGGCGGCCCGCGGCCCGTGGCCCGGCAGGTCGACGAGGCGGACGTCGGCGTGGGGCTCGAAGAGGGGCAGCTGGGGCAGCCACTGCGTGCTCGACAGCCGGGAGCCGTGAACGAGGACCAGCTGCGGTCGGGGCGGGGCGGCGGGCACACGGCGAGGATGCCACGATGACCCGGTGAGCCACCTCATCTCCGCCGCAGCGCTTGCCGACCAGCTCGAGGACGTCGTCGTCCTCGACGTCCGCTGGGCGCTCACCACCGCTGGTCGCCCCGCCTCCGACGGGCCGGTCGGACGCCCGGACTACGACCTCGGCCACGTGCCCGGGGCGTTCTTCGTCGACCTCGACACCGAGCTCGCCGCGCCTCCGGGCGAGGGTGGCCGTCACCCGCTGCCCGACGCCGCGACCCTCGAACGGCTCGTCCGGCGCTGCGGCATCACGGCGGGCACCCGCGTCGTCGTCTACGACGCGCGCGACGCGATGGCCGCGGCCCGTGCCTGGTGGGTGCTGCGCTGGGCCGGCGTGCCCGACGTCCGGGTGCTCGACGGCGGGTTCGCGGCCTGGACCGCTGCCGGCCTGCCGGTGAGCACCCAGGAGCCGGCCGACCGGCACGGCGAGGGCACCGTGCACCTCGGCACCCTGCCGACCCTCGACGCCGACGGTGCCGCCGCGCTGGCCCGCGAGGGCCTGCTCGTCGACGCGCGCGCCACCGAGCGGTACGCGGGCGAGGTCGAGCCGATCGACCCCGTCGCCGGGCACGTCCCGGGCGCGGTCACGTCACCGACGACGGCCCTGGCCGGCCCCGACGGCCGGTTCCGCGAGGACCTCGCCGAGCACTGGGCCACCGTCGTCGCCGCCGACGGGTCGCCCGACGGTCGGGCCGTCGGCGTCTACTGCGGCTCCGGCGTCACGGCTGCCCACCACGTGCTCGCCCTGGCCGAGATCGGCGTCGACGCCACGCTCTACCCCGGGTCGTGGAGCGAGTGGATCCGCGACGCGTCCCGACCCGTGGCAACCGGCCGGACGCCCGGCTGAGTCCGGCCGACGGCAGTCAGACATCGCGGTCGAGGCGATGGCGCATCGTGCGCAGCGCGCGCTCGGCAGCATCCCTGACCGCCTCCTCGGCATCCTCCTGCGCCTCCCGCAGGGCCGGTGCGTGCTCCGCCTCCCCCACCACCCCGAGAACCCGGGCGGCAGCGGCGCGGACGCGCGTCGTGTCGTCGTCGGTGACGAGGCGCGCGCACGCGTCGCCCGCCTCGCCGACGTCCCAGCGCGCGGCCACCTTGGCGCACATCTCCCGGACCCGCCACGCCGGATCGTCCAGTCCTGCAACGACATCGACGCCGCACGCGTCGTCCCACACGTAGAGCAGGGTGCGCGCCGCCCACGCCCGCGCCCAGTAGCTGCGCTCACCGGTGAGCCGCTCCGGGGCACCCCACGTGCGTGAGGTCCGGCCCCCGACCCAGCCGAGGTCAGGCGACCCCGGCTCCCCCCAACCGCGACGCCCCGTGAGCAGGTCGGCACACCAGGCGACGATCACGTCGTCGCCGAGGGCGTCGGCCGCGGCCCGGGCCCGGTCGGCCGGCGTGGCGTCGAGGGCCTCATCGGGGGTCATGGGCGAAGTCTGCCGGTCCGCGCCGACGCCGCGGGGACGCCGGGCCGCCAGGCGCCCCGAGCACGGCAACGGCCCGCACCACGCCAGGCGGATGCGGGCCGTTGCGTCGCTGCCGCGGCCCGCCAGGGGGTACGGGGGCGGTGCGGGTCGTGACGTCAGCGCGTCACGACATCTCGAGGGTCACGACGTCCTCAGCGTCAGGCCGTAGGCCGAGATGATCTCGTCGACCGGCTGGAAGTAGGCGATGTTCGGCTGGCCGACCTTCTCGCCACACACCGCGTTCGCGCCGTAGCCCGCGCCGCCGCTCGTGACACCCTGCGCCGTCGTGCTGGCCATCCACGCGCCGCCGGAGTCGCCGCCCTCGGTGCACGTGTTGCTCTTGGTCAGGCCGCCGACCGTGCTGTAGGTGC
>JAEWFB010000066.1 GCA_023389095.1 Actinomycetes bacterium | reverse complement strand
ACCCGGTCGAAGGCGGCCACGGCTCCCACCTCGCCCGTGAGCAGGCCGTCCTGGAGCGCGGGCTGGACGACGCTCGTGGCGAGCAGGTTCGTCGTGTGCGCGACGTCGTTGACGGCCTCGCGCTCGGCCAGCCGGCTCGCGGCCCAGGACGCGCCGGCGACGACGACGACGAGGACGGCCGCCGCCGTCGCGGCGAGGCGCACGAGGACGCGTCGACGCGTCGGGAGGTGCTGCTCGGACGCGGGCGCCGGCCCGGTCGCGAGGGTGACCCAGGCCGGCGGCCCGGCGGACGGCAGCACCGCGCCGCCCGACCGGGGAGGGGTGGTCGGGCGGGCGGCGGGTCGGATGTCGGTCAGCGGTCCCCGCCCCTGCCGTCGTCCGACCCGTGACCACCCGAGGAGTGGGACCCCGAGTCGTCGGGCTTCGTGTCGTCGGAGCCGCGCCCACCGTGGTCGTCGCCCGGCTCGGCCGTCCGCGTTCCCGTCGGACGCGCCCCACCGTGGTCGTCGCCCGGCTCGGCCGTCCGCGTTCCGGTCGGACGCGCCCCACCGTGGTCGTCGGCCCGCACGACCTGCGCCGAGGGCGGCACCGGCGTCGGGACCGTCTCGGCGAAGGAGCTGTTGCCGACCAGGCCGAGCACGGCCGGGACGAAGGCGGCCGCGGCGGCCAGCGCGATCGTGAGTCGTCGCATCGTCATCACCTCTCGTCGGGTCGGGCCGGTCACCCGGCGAAGGTCAGCGCGCCGCGGCAGGTCGCGCCCGTCGCGGTGTTCGTGGCCGTCGCCGCGATCCGGTCGGTGCCCGGCCGGTTCGCCACGACGCGTCGGACCTCGAACGAGCCGCTCGGCGCGGACGTGACGAAGGTCCCGCTCCCGACGACGACGCCGTCGTCGGAAAGGTTCACGCGCCAGCGCTGCCCAGCCCGGTTCGTGTCGAGCTCGTACTCGATCGCGACGGCGCGCTCCTGGGTCTTGGCCTTGAGCCTCCACACCCCGACACCGGCGCAGACGCCCGATGCGCGTGCCTCGACGCCCTTCGCGGACGCCGGCCCGGCGAGGGCGACGACGCCCAGCCCGGAGAGGGTGAACGACGCCGCGGCTGCGGCCCCGACGACGGTCCTGCGTGCGTTCATGGTGGCCTCCTCGGCTCCCCGCCGGCGCTTCCGGCGGGACAGCGTCCGCTGCACCGCTCACACTGCTCGTCGGGACGGGCGGTCCACCATCGGGCTTTGGTACTAGTACCTCCGGCGGCGTTCCCCCTGTCGCGCAAGGGCCCTCACAGGTCTTTGGCCCACTCCCGCGTCCATCCGGTCACCGCGAAACCCATCCGCGCATTGATGGCGATCATGTGCGTGTTGGTGTCGGCGTTCCACGTGCGCACGGTCGTGACGTCCGGCTTCTCGTGCTGGAGGGCGGCGAGGTTGGCCACTTTCGTCGCGAGGCCGAGTCCGCGGCCCCGGTGCTCGCGCAGCACGAGCGTGTCGGCCTGGACGGCGAGGTCGGGCTGCCCCGGGCGCACGACGAGGTCGGTGAACGCCACGAGCCGCCCCGAGGGCACGTGCCGGGCCACCGACTCGACGGCCCAGATCGGGCTCGGGGTGTTCCACTGCCGGCGCACCCGCTCGGCGTCCCAGTCCTCCTCGTCGAGGTCGATGTCGCCCATCGGCGCGTCGGTGCTCATCCGCCGGGCGAGCAGGGCGCGGTCCTCGAGCCACTCCTCCGGCAGCCCGTCGACCGCCACCTCGACGACGTAGTCCCCCGCGTCGAGCGCCGGCGCGAGGGACTCGAGCGTCGCCGCCTCGACGGGCAGCCGGAGGTCCTGGCGCAGGTCGACGAGCGTCTGCCGATAACCGGTCGCGCGGGCGAACTCCGTTGCGGCGTCGCCGTGCTCGACCGGCGCACCGCTGTGCTCGTGGACGCGGGAACACCCTTCTTCCCGCAGGACCTGCTCGCAGTGGGCGAGCAGGTGTCGCCCGTGACCGGCGCGCTGGTGGTCCGGGTGCACCGAGAGCCAGATGCCGGCCGTGTCGGTGTTCTCGCGGGTGTGCCGGATGGTCTGCGCAGCGGCCACCGGCTCGTCGACGCCGTCGACCCAGATGCCGAACGTGCGCCGGGCCTCGTGCCGCCGGCCGGTGACGTCGACGATCTCCTCGATCGTGGCTCGCTGCGCGGCCGCGCCCCAGACGGCCCGGTTGGCGGCGTGGTGCACCTCCAGCCAGGCCTCGCTCGTGGCGTCGCCGGGCGTGAGCTCGATCTCCTTGAGCTGTTTGGTCATTCGGCATCCCCTGTCTGCTTCTGCCACTCGCGGCTGTACCCGTCGACGCGGTAGCCGAGGCGGCGGTTGACCGCGAGCATGTGCTCGTTGGACGCGGCGTTCCACGTGCGGATCGAGGTGACCGCGGGAAGCGCGTCCATGACGGCCAGGGCATTGGCGGCCTTGAGCCGCAGGCCGAGCCCGTGGCCCCGATGCTCCTTGAGCACGAGGGTGTCCTGCTGGTAGCCCAGGTCGGGGCTGCCGGCCGAGACCCCGACGGTCGTGAAGGCGACGAGGCGGCCCGTGGGTACGTGCCGGGCGGCGGACTCGACGACCCGACGCCCGGACGCGAGGGTGCGTGCGAAGGTCTTGCGGAGCCGCTCGGCGTCCCATGCCTCCTCCTCGAGGGCGAGGTCGTCGAGCGGTGCGTCGGTGCTCATCCGCTGCTGCAGGACCGCGCGGTCGTCGAGCCAGGCCTCGGGGATGTGGTCGACGAACGTCTCGACGGCGTAGTCGTCGTCGGCGGCGGCGAGGGTGGCGAGCGCGTCGCGGTCGGCGGGCAGCGGCATGACGCTGCGCAGCACCGTCTGGCCGACCGAGTAGCCGTGCTGCGCGGCGAAGCGCTCCGACTCGTCGGACCGCCCTTCGGGCCACTCGGTCTCCCCCATGAGCGTGCGGCGACCGTTCGCGGACGCGGTCGACTCGGCCGCGTGCAGGAGTGCTCCCCCGATCCCTCGGCGTCGGTGCTCGGGGTGGACCGACAGCCAGACGAGCGCGAGGTCGAGGTTGTCCGCCAGCGGCATCCGCACCTCGAGGGCGCCGACGAGGCGTCCGCCCGCCCAGGCCGCCAGGGCGACGCGGCGCATCGTCGACGACTGGTGGAAACCCCGGATCTCCTCGAGCGTCCACTCGCTGCCCTGGTCGCCGAACAGCTCGCGCTGCACCGCCCCGTGCACGCCGATCCAGTCGCGGGCTGCGGCCTCCTGGT
>JAEWFB010000052.1 GCA_023389095.1 Actinomycetes bacterium | reverse complement strand
GCCCTCCTGAGGCGTCGGCGCGGGCGGCATTGGGCCGTTCCGGTCCGGCCTGCGAGAATGGGCCCGCCATGACCGAGATTCCCGCGCCGACCTCCGTGCCCCTGCCCGAGCCGACGACCGACCGGCCCGAGCCCGGCCAGCTGACCTTCCGCGCGCCGCGCCGCGGCAAGCCGCCGCGCCACCTCGCCGACCTCAGCCCCGCCGAGCGCAAGGAGGCCGTCGAGGCCCTCGGTCACAAGACGTTCCGGGCCAAGCAGCTCTCGACCCACTACTTCGAGCGACTCGTCGACGACCCCGAGGAGATGACCGACCTTCCCAAGGCGGTGCGCTCCGACCTCGTCACCGACCTGCTCCCGACGCTGCTGACGCCGATCGTGCAGCGCGTCGCCGACGACGGCCAGACGATGAAGTACGCCTGGCGCCTGCACGACGGCGCCATCGTCGAGTCGGTCCTCATGCGCTACCCGAAGCGCGTCACCATCTGCATCTCGAGCCAGGCCGGGTGCGGCATGAACTGCCCGTTCTGCGCCACCGGGCAGGCGGGCCTGACCCGCAACATGTCGGCCGGCGAGATCGTCGAGCAGGTCGTGTGGGCGGCCCGGGCGCTGCGCCGCGGCGAGCTCGCGGGCGGCGACGACGAGGACCGCGAGCACCCGCTCCGGGTCAGCAACGTCGTCTTCATGGGCATGGGGGAGGCGCTGGCCAACTACAAGGCGGCGATCGGGGCCATCCGGCGCCTCACCGACCCGGCCCCCGACGGCCTGGGCATGTCGGCGCGCGGCATCACGATGTCGACGGTCGGCCTGGTGCCCGGCATCGACAAGCTGGCCGCCGAGGGCATCCCGGTCACCCTGGCGCTGTCGCTGCACGCCCCCGACGACGAGCTGCGCGACGAGCTCGTGCCGATCAACACCCGGTGGAAGGTCGACGAGGCCCTCGACGCGGCGTACCGGTACTACGAGGCCACCGGTAGGCGCGTGTCCATCGAGTACGCCCTGATCCGCGACATCAACGACCACGGCTGGCGCGCCGACCTGCTCGGCGAGAAGCTCGCCGCCCGGGGCAAGGGATGGGTGCACGTCAACCCGATCCCGCTCAACCCGACGCCCGGCTCGAAGTGGACGGCGTCGCGCCACGGCGTCGAGCAGAACTTCGTCGAGCGGCTGCGCGCCCACGGTGTGCCGACGACGATCCGCGACACGCGGGGGCAGGACATCGACGGCGCCTGCGGCCAGCTCGCCGCCGCCACCGCCTGACCCCACCACCCCCAGGGGGCCTTCAATCGAGAGAACACTCCGTCAGGCACCGTGCACGTCGGAGTGTCCTTTCGATCCTGACTGGCCACCGAGGTGGCGCTCGGTCGGCCGACGGGCCCGTGACGGAGTGTTCCTTCGATTCTCGGTGGTGCGATCGAGGGAGCGCGTCGGAGGCGAGCGGGGTCAGGGGGCGGGGTCAGGGGGCGGGGTCAGGGGGCGGGATCAGGGGGCGGGGTCAGGCGGCGGAGTCGGGCTCGGGCTCGCGGTAGGTGCGGCGGTAGGCCAGCGGGGAGAGACCGACGGCCGCGGACAGGTGCTGGCGCAGCGAGGCCGTCGTGCCGAAGCCGGACTCGGCGGCCACGCGGTCGACCGGCAGGTCGGTCGTCTCGAGCAGGTGCCGGGCACGGTCGACGCGCGCACGCGTCAGCCACGTCACCGCGGTCTCGCCGGCCTCCTCGCGGAACCGACGCGTGAAGGTGCGCACGCTCATCCCGGCGTGCCGCGCGAGGTCGGCGAGGCCGAGGGGCTCGCCGAGGTGCTCGAGCGCCCAGACGCGCGTCGGGCCGGTGCCGGCGTCGGCCTCCTCGGGCACGGGCCGGTCGATGAACTGGGCCTGGCCACCCGCCCGCCACGGCGCGACGACGGCGCTGCGGGCGACCCGGTTGGCGGCCTCGGTTCCGAGGTCGGAGCGAACGAGGTGCAGGAGCAGGTCGATGCCGGCCGCGTTCCCGGCGGAGGTGAGCACGTCGCCCTCGTCGACGTAGAGGACGTCGGGGTCGAGGGAGACGTGTGGGAAGTGGCGACGGAACGCGTCGACGTGGCACCAGTGTGTCGTGGCGGTGCGCCCGTCGAGCAGCCCGAGCGCGGCGAGGGCGAAGGCGCCGGTGCAGATGGAGATCCAGCGCGCGTCGGGGCGCACCGTCGTGGCGAGGGTGCGCAGCGCGTCGGGCACGCGGCCGGTGTCGACCACGTCGCCGTAGATGCCGGGAACGATCACCGTGTCGGCCTGTGCCAGAACGGTGCTCGGGTGGGTCGGCAGGGCCGCGTACCCGGCGGAGGTGGTCACCGGCCCGTCGTCGAGGGTGCACATCGACACCTCGTACGGCAGGGGAGCGCCCGTGAGCGGGCCGGGCCAGCCCGGGTCGAGGGCGGCGGCCCGCAGGAAACGGTGGGGCAGGCCGAGCTCGAAGGCCACGACGTTCTCGAGCGCGAGGACGACGACCCGGTGCGGTGGGCGGTCGGGACGGCGAGGCATGGCCAGATCCTTGCACATGTTGTCCATCTGGTCACTCGTCGCGTGGAGCTCCGCACAGGCACAGTGGCCCGGTGACCCTCACCGAGCGCTCCGCCACCCCGGCCCCGCGCGACTCCGCCGCCCGACGCGTCCACCCCGCCTGGTGGGTCGCCGTCGTCACCTTCCTGACGATCATCGGGGCCGCGGGCTTCCGCTCGACACCCGGCGTGCTCATGACGCCGCTGCACGAGGAGTTCGGCTGGCCGATGGGCGTCATCGGGGGCGCCGTCTCGGTCAACCTCGTCCTCTTCGGCCTGGCGGCGCCGTTCTCCGCCGCCCTCATGGAGCGGCTCGGCATCCAGCGTGTCGTCGCGGTGGCGCTCGTCCTCGTCAGCGTCGGCTCGCTGCTGCCGGTCTGGATGACGCAGTCGTGGCAGCTCGTGCTCTGCTGGGGGATCGTCGTCGGGATGGGCACCGGCGCCATGTCGATGGGCCTGGTCGCCACCGTCACCGGGCGCTGGTTCGTGGCGCGACGCGGGCTCGTCACCGGCATCCTCACGGCCGCCGGGGCCACCGGCCAGCTGGTCTTCCTGCCGCTCCTCGCGTGGCTCGCCGAGCACCACGGCTGGCGCACCGCCGCCGTTACGACGTCGGCGGCCGCCCTCGCCGTCGTGCCCCTCGTGCTGTGGAGGCTGCCCGACCACCCCAGCGTCCTCGGCGTCACCGCCTACGGCGCGCCGGCGGGGACCCCCGTCGCCCGTCCGCCGAGGCCCACGGGCCACCCGGCGCACCTGGCCTTCGCCACCCTGCGCGACGCGTCGCGTACCCGCGTCTTCTGGCTGCTCGCCGGCAGCTTCGCCGTCTGCGGCGCGTCGACGAACGGCCTCGTCGGCACCCACTTCATCCCGGCCGCGCACGACCATGGCATGCCGACGACCACGGCCGCCGGGCTGCTGGCCCTCGTGGGCGTCTTCGACATCGTCGGGACCGTCTTCTCCGGCTGGCTCACCGACCGTGTCGACCCGCGCATCCTCCTCGCCGCCTACTACACGCTGCGTGGGGCCTCGCTGTTCCTGCTGCCCTCGCTCTTCAGCGACCACATGCACCCGAACATGCTGGCCTTCGTCCTCTTCTACGGCCTCGACTGGGTGGCCACGGTGCCGCCGACGATCGCGCTGTGCCGCCTCGCGTACGGGGAGCGGGCGCCGATCGTCTTCGGCTGGGTCTTCGCCTCGCACCAGCTCGGCGCGGCCGTCGCGGCGGTCGGTGCGGGACTGGTGCGCGACCAGCTCGGCACCTACGACCTCGCCTGGTACGTGGCCGGCGCACTGTGCCTCGGTGCCGCGCTGATGTGCGTGGCGATCACGACCGCTCGCCAGTCAGATGGGTCACCTCGGCGCACCGACTCTGGCGCGGAGGCCGCACCGGCGGCACAGTGAGGCCATGACCAGCGACGGCACCAACGGCAACGCAGCCGCGTTCGCGGCCTACCGAGACCTCCACGCGTCGAGCCTGCGCCACCCGGAGCAGTTCTGGGCGCGGGCGGCCGAGGCCATCGAGTGGGTGACGCCACCGACGCGCATCCTCGACGACACCGCACCGCCGTTCTACCGCTGGTACCCCGACGGTGAGCTCAACGTCTGCTTCAACGCGCTCGACCGGCACGTGGCCGCCGGACGCGCCGACCAGCCCGCCCTGCACTACGACTCGCCGGTCACGGGCCTCAAGGCGACCTTGACGTACGCAGAACTGCTCGACCGCGTCGCGCGCTTCGCCGGCGCCCTCGCCGGGCTCGGGGTCGAGAAGGGCGACCGCGTCGTCATCTACATGCCGATGGTGCCCGAGGCGGTCGTCGCGATGCTGGCGTGCGCGCGGCTCGGGGCGGTGCACTCGGTCGTCTTCGGCGGCTTCGCCCCGCAGGAGCTCGCCGCGCGCATCGAGGACGCCGAGCCCAAGGTCGTCGTGTCGGCCAGCTGCGGCGTCGAGCCCTCGCGCGTCGTCGCGTACAAGCCGATGCTCGACGCCGCGCTCGACCGCAGCAGCCACAAGCCCGAGTCGGTCATCGTGCTCCAGCGCGAGCAGTCGCCCGCCGACGTGGGCCAGCGCGACACCGACTGGGAGGAGATGACCTGGGACGAGGTGTACGACGACGCCGAGCCGGCCGGCTGCACGACCGTCGCGGCCACCGACCCGCTCTACGTGCTCTACACCTCCGGCACGACGGGCCGGCCCAAGGGCATCTACCGCGACAGCGGCGGCTACGCGGTCGCCCTGCGCTGGTCGATGGAGAACGTCTACGACGTCCGGCCCGGCGAGACGATGTTCACGGCCAGCGACGTGGGCTGGGTCGTGGGCCACTCCTACATCGTCTACGCGCCGCTGCTGACCGGCGCCACGACCGTGCTCTACGAGGGCAAGCCCGTCGGCACGCCGGACGCCGGTGCGTTCTGGCGCGTCATCGCCGACTACGACGCGGTGTGCCTCTTCACGGCGCCAACGGCCTTCCGCGCCATCAAGAAGGACGACTCGACCGCCTCCAAGCTGGCCGACCACGACCTCTCCCGGTTCCGCACGCTCTTCCTCGCGGGGGAGCGGCTCGACCCCGACACCTACGAGTGGGCCTCCGCGGCGCTCGGCGTCCCGGTCGTCGACAACTGGTGGCAGACCGAGACCGGGTGGCCGATCGCCGCCAACCCCAAGGGGATCGGGCTGCTGCCGATCAAGCCGGGCTCGCCGACGGTCGCCGTGCCGGGCTATGACGTGCGCGTCCTCGACGGCGAGGGGAACGAGGTGCCGGCCGGCACCGAAGGCGCCATCTGCCTCCGGCTGCCGATGCCGCCCGGCACCCTGCCGACGCTCTGGAACGACGACGACCGCTACGTCTCCTCCTACCTGTCCGCCTACCCCGGCTACTACCTGACCGGCGACGGCGGCTACCTCGACGACGACGGCTACCTCTTCGTCATGGGCCGCACCGACGACGTCCTCAACGTCGCCGGGCACCGCCTGTCCACCGGCTCGCTCGAGGCCGCGCTCGCGGGCCACGAGGCCGTCGCCGAGTGCGCCGTCATCGGCGTCCACGACGACCTCAAGGGCCAGGTACCGCGCGCCCTCGTCGTGCTCAAGTCGGGCATCGACGCCGAGGCCGAGGGGGAGCGCATCCGCCGCGAGCTCGTGGCTCGCGTCCGGTCCGAGGTCGGCCCCGTGGCGGCCCTGCACCGCGTCGACATCGTGGCCGCCCTGCCCAAGACGCGCTCGGGCAAGATCCTGCGCAAGACGATGCGCGAGATGGCCGACGGCAAGGACGCCCCGGTGCCCGCGACGATCGAGGACGCGTCGGTGCTCGACGCCCTGGCCCCGGTGCTCAGGGCGCCGGAGTGACCAGCGCCGGCACCTCGTCGATGTCGTCGACGAGGTGCAGCGAGCCGGCCATCCGGTGGTCGGCGGCCAGGGCGTTCAGCGTCGGCCAGACCGGCACGTCGACCGTCCACTGGCGCCGGCCGACGAGCACGAGCGGCGGCAGCCGGGTGCCGTCGAGGGCGTAGTAGAGCGGCGTCACGGCCTGGAAGATCTCCTGCACCGTCCCCGCCGCGCCACCGAGCACGACGATCCCCGCCGTGCAGCGCGAGAGCAGGCCGTCCTCGCGGATCGCGTTCGAGAAGTACTTGGCGACCGCGTCGCAGAAGACGTTCGGCGGCTCGTGCCCGTAGAACCACGTCGGGATGCCGAGCGAGCGTGCCGTCGGGCCGAGCAGGTCGAAGGGGACGCGTGGCTCGTCGCCGACGACGTCGGCCCGCACGTCGAGGGCCAGGCGCGCCCACTCGGTGACCGAGGGCCGGAAGGTGGGCACGGCGGCCAGGCGGGCCAGGGCGTCCTCGAGGCGCGCCGGGTCGTGGCAGAGCGCGCCGAGGTTGACCGCCTCCATGGCGCCCGGGCCCCCACCGGTGGCGACGAGGTGCCCGTCCGAGGCCAGCCGCTGACCCAGGCGCGCGGCCGCGGCGTACGCGTCGGTACCCCGCTCGACGCGGTGCCCGCCCATGACGCCGACGACCGACCGTCCGGCCACCAGCTCGTCGAGGTCGTCGGTGACGGTGTCGTCGTGGATGGCCCGCACCAGGGTGCAGTAGGCGTCGGTGCGCAGGTGCGCGTCGACGAACCACCGGTACGCGCGGGCGTCGGGCGTCGCGTCGTAGCCGGCGTCGAGCCCGGCGTAGAGGTCCTCGGGTCGGTAGAGGCCCCGCCACGGGTCGACCGGTGCGTCGGCGACGCCGGGGAAGACGATGGCGCCGCCGCGCAGCAGCACCTCGGCGACGTCGACCGGCACCGTGCCCCCGAGCACGACGAGGCCGGTGAGGTCGGCGTGCTCGGCGAACCGCTGCTCGTACCCGGTCAGGTCGAGCCCCTGCAGGCGCAGGCCCCCGAGCGACGTGCCGTCGTCGAGGTGGTCGTCCAGCGCGTCGAGGCTCTCGATCTCCATGGCGTCATCCTGCCGCGACGCGGACGCCGGGGGCGGCGCTGCCGGCCGGCGCGCCGATGGGTGGACCGGTCGAAGCGGACGGTGCCGGGTTTGCGAGGATCACGGCGTGCTCGGTGTCCTCGAGGGTTTCGCCACGATCGCCATCATCGTCGCGGTCGGCTGGCTGCTCGCCGACCGACGCGTGCTCGACGAGAGCGCCCAGGTCACCCTCTCGCGCCTGGCCTTCCACGTCGCATCGCCCGCGCTGCTGCTCACCGTCATGCAGCGCACCTCCCTCGACGCGGTCCTGTCGGCCAACCTCGTCACGTCGCTCATCAGTTTCGGGGTGGTCGTCGGGGTCTACCTGGCCATCGCCCGGTTCCGTTGGGCCGGAGGGACGCTCGGGTCGCGCCTCATCGGCAGCCTGTCCGCGGCGTACGTCAACGCCGGCAACCTCGGCATCCCCATCGCGCTCTACGTGCTCGGCGACGTCGCGTGGGTCGCTCCGACGCTGCTCATGCAGCTGCTCGTCATCACGCCGGTCTACATGGCGTTGTTCGACAGCGACGCTCGCGGCGAACGGCCGCGGCTGCTGCGCTCGCTGCGTCGGATGTTCAGCAACCCCATCACCCTCGGCGCCATCGCGGGACTGCTCATCGCCGTGTTCGACGTGCACCTGCCGCGGGTCGTCGCCGACCCCATCGAGCTGCTCGGGCGCATGGCCGTGCCCTCGATGCTCGTCGCGTTCGGCATCTCGCTGCGGCGTGGTCCCCGGCCGGCCACGGGCCGAGCGGCCGAGCACGTGTGGACCATCGTCGGCCTCAAGATCCTGCTCATGCCCGCCGTGGCGCTCGGCGTCGGCCTGGCCCTGGGGCTGCGCGGGGAGGCACTGTTCGCCGTCGTCGTGACGGCCGCGCTGCCGACGGCGCAGAACATCTTCACCTACGCGGTGCGCTACCGCCGGGAGGTCAACCTCGCTCGCGACGTGATCTTCGTCAGCACCTTCGCCTCGATCCCGGTCATCCTCGCCATCGCGGCCCTCTTCCACGCCTTCGCCGGCGTCTGAGCGGCCGGTTCCCGCCGCCCTCGTCCCACGGCCGCCCACCCCGAGGCACCCCAACCACACCCGAACACACCGAGTAGTGGCCAAGTCCGGTTGGAATAACCCGAACGGGTTGGCAACTACTCGGTGTGTTGCGGGGTCAGGCCTGGAACCTCAACTGGGCCGGAGGGGACCGGGACCCGGCGGGATCAGGACGGGTGGGGCGGTCGACCGGGGCGGGTCAGAAGTCGCCGAACCCGCCGAGGTCGCCACCGAAGTCGCCGGCGAGGTCGCCGCCGCCGCCCCAGTCACCGAGGTCACCACCCGTGAAGCCCTCGCCGCCCGCGCTGACGTCGCCGGCGCCTCCAGCGTCCGCGGTTCCAGCGGCGTCCGCGCCACCGGCGTCACCGCCACCGGCGTCGGACGCGTCGGCGTCGGAGGCGTCGGCGGCGCCGTCGCCCTCGCCGGCCTGGGCGGCCTCGGGGGACTGGTCGTAGCCGTCGAAGAGCGCGTCGGCCACCATCGAGCCGACGACGACGCCGGCGATGGTGCCGAGCATCGAGCCGGCGATCATGCCGCCCATGCCCATCCCGCCGCCCATGCCACGGCCACCGGCGAAGGCGCCCTGCAGGTAGCCGGGGCGGCGCAGCTCGGCGCGGGTGGCGCTCCGCGCGAGGTCGGCAGGCTGGTCGCTGCGCGGCCGCTCCGACTCCGGGAGGTCCTCGGTGAGCCGCTGGAGCACCATCTGGCGCTGCTCGGGGGACAGCTGCGCGAACGCGTCGGCGTGGACGCGCTCGAGGTCCTCCGGCGGCGCCGTGCGCAGCAGGTAGCGGTAGCGGGCGATGGCGCGCTCGTCCTCGGTGGAGGCACCGCCGCGCGGCGCCGGCGCCGCGGAGGGGTCGGCCCCCGGGGCGGCGTACGGGGCGCCGGTCGGGGCGGGTGCGGCTGTGCCCCAGCCCGGATGGCCAGTCGCTGGTGGGGACTGCGGCACACGGCCTATCAGTCGGTCGAGGAATCCCATGTCGTCTCCTTGCGTCGGCGTCACATGTGGCGACGGGGTGCCGGCGACGGTCGCCGGGCACGTACCCGGGCAACGACCAGGGGCCGGTCACCGTTCCACGGTGACCGGCCCCTGTCCGGCGGCGTCCCCGCCCCGGGACGCCTGACGCTGGGCGCGATGGGCGCGACGCGTCAGAGGTGGTTCTCCGCCTCCGTCAGCACCGAGCGCAGCCGCGACTCGATGTCGTCGAACTGCTCCTGGCCCATGATGAGCGGCGGGGCGAGCTGGACGACGGGGTCGCCACGGTCGTCGGCGCGGCAGTAGATGCCGGCATCGAAGAGCGCCTTGGAGAGGAACCCGCGCAGCAGCCGCTCGGACTCGGCGTCGTCGAACGTCTCGCGGGTCGTCTTGTCCTTGACCAGCTCGATGCCGTAGAAGAAGCCGGCGCCGCGGACGTCGCCGACGAGCGGCAGGTCGAGCAGCTTCTCGAGCGTGGCCTTGAAGGCGGGGGCGTTCTGCTTGACGTGGTCGTTGAGGCCCTCGCGCTCGAAGATGTCGAGGTTGGCCAGGGCGACCGCCGCCGAGACCGGGTGCCCGCCGAAGGTGTAGCCGTGCGGGAAGTAGTCGGTGCCCTTCCGGAACGGCTCGAAGAGGCGGTCGCTCGCGATCATCGCGCCGATGGGGGAGTAGCCGCTCGTCATGCCCTTGGCGCACGTGATGATGTCGGGCACGTAGCCGAAGTCGTCGCAGGCGAACATCGAGCCGATGCGGCCGAAGGCGCAGATGACCTCGTCGGACACGAGCAGCACGTCGTACTCGTCGCAGATCTCGCGGACCCGCTCGAAGTAGCCGGCCGGCGGCGGGAAGCAGCCGCCGGAGTTCTGCACCGGCTCGAGGAAGACGGCCGCCACGGTGTCGGGGCCCTCGAACTCGATGGCCTCGGCGATGCGGTCGGCGGCCCAGCGGCCGAAGGCCTTCTCGTCGTCGCGCAGGTGCTCCGGAGCCCGGTACTGGTTGGTGTTCGGCACCCGGAACGAGCCGGGCACGAGGGGCTCGAACATCTCCTTGGCGGCCGGGATGCCGGTGATCGACAGGGCGCCCTGTGGAGTGCCGTGGTAGGCGACCGCACGCGAGATGACCTTGTGCTTGGTCGGCTTGCCGGTCAGCTTGAAGTACTGCTTGGCCAGCTTCCACGCGGTCTCGACGGCCTCGCCGCCGCCGGTGGTGAAGAAGACGCGGTTGAGGTCGCCGGGCGCGTGGCTCGCGAGACGCTCGGCCAGCTCGATGGCCTTGGGGTGCGCATAGCTCCACAGCGGGAAGAACGCGAGCTCCTTGGCCTGCTTGGCGGCCGCCTCGGCGAGCTCCTCACGGCCGTGGCCGACCTGGACGACGAAGAGGCCGGCGAGCCCGTCGATGTACTCGTTGCCGCGGTCGTCCCAGATCTTCCAGCCCTGTCCGCGCGTGATGATCGGCACGGAGTGGCCGAGGCCGCCGTCCCCGGGGTCCTCGAACACCGAGTGGCGCGTGAAGTGCATCCACAGGTGATCGCGTGCCGCGTCCGACAGCAGCGTGCCCGCGGGGGTGCGCTGGTCCGACGCCGGTTCCCAGACCTCGTTCGGGTTGATGCTCATCGTGTTCCCCAGTTGTAGAGCTGTTTGTTGAGTTTGAGGTAGACGAACGTCTC
>JAEWFB010000648.1 GCA_023389095.1 Actinomycetes bacterium | reverse complement strand
TCGTGCCGCGCACCGGCCGCACGCACCAGCTGCGGTGCCAGCTGTCCGCCCTCGGCATCCCGATCCTCGGCGACCCGCTCTACCCGGTCGAGGTCGACGTCGCGGCCGACGACTTCGGCTCGCCGCTCCAGCTGCTCGCGGCGGTGCTGGCCTTCGCCGACCCCGTCGACGGCACCCCCCGTCGGTTCGTCTCGCGGCGCCGGCTCGAGGCGTGGCCGGGGGACTGGCCGGGTGACTGGCCGAGCGTCTGATCGCCGTCCGAGGGAGCCCGACCCACTCGACGCCGGCCGTTCACGAACCGGCCACGTCGCTCGACGCGCCGAGTCGCCCCGCCCGGTCTAGATTGACCCCCGACCGGCCGGAGGAGCCGGTCCCCTTGGAGGAATCACATGCTCACATCTCGTCCGGTCCTGCGCCGGGTCGCGGGGGCCACCGCCTCCGCACTCGCCGTGGGAGTCATCCCCTTCGTCTTCGCGCCGAGCGCGTCGGCGGCCCCGACCGAGCTGTTCATCAGCGAGTACGTCGAGGGCTCGAGCAACAACAAGGCCCTCGAGGTCTACAACGGCACCGGTGCGCCCGTCGACCTCGTCGCCGGGGGCTACAACGTCCAGGTCTTCGCCAACGGCGCCGCCACCGCGTCGTCGACGATCACCCTGTCCGGCACCGTCGCGAACGGCGACGTCTTCGTGCTGGCCAACACCTCGGCCAACGCCGCCATCAAGGCCGCCGCCGACCAGCTGTCCGGTTCGGCCAACTGGAACGGCAACGACGCGATCGTGCTGCGCAAGGGCAGCACGGTCCTCGACGTCTTCGGCCAGGTCGGTTTCGACCCCGGCACCGAGTGGGGCACCGGCCTCACCTCGACGATGGACAACACGCTGCGCCGCAAGGCCTCGGTCCAGGCCGGGGACACGAACGGCTCCGACGCCTTCGACCCGTCGGTCGAGTGGGACGGCTACGCCGTCGACACCGTCGACGGCCTCGGCGCGCACTCGGTCGACAGCGGCCCTGCCCCCGACGCCGCGCCGACGGTCACGGCCACCACACCGGTCGACGGCGCGTCGGGCATCGCCCCGACCGCTCCGCTCTCGGTGACGTTCTCGGAGCCGGTGACCCTCGGTGCCGGCGCGTTCGCGCTCGCGTGCACCACGGGCGGCACCCGCGCCGTCACGGTCACCGGTGGCCCGACGGCCTACACCCTGACCCCGACCGCGCCCCTCGCGGCCGGTGACGCCTGCACCCTGACCGTCAGCGCCGCGGCGGTCTCGGACGTCGACACCATCGACCCGCCCGACACGATGGCCGCCGACACGGTCGTGCGCTTCACGACGGCCGCCGCCAACCCGTGCGAGGCCCCGATCACTCCCATCCCGGTGATCCAGGGCAGCGGCCCCGCTGTGACCCGCACCGGCACGGTCACCACGCGCGGTGTCGTCGTCGGCGACTACGAGGGCGCGTCCCCGAACCTGCGCGGCTTCTTCCTCCAGGACCCGGTCGGCGACGGCAACCCGGCCACCTCCGACGGCATCTTCGTCTTCGAGGGCAGCAACGCCAACGCGGTCAAGCTCGGTGACCTCGTCACCGTCACCGGCACCGCCAGCGAGAACCAGGGCCAGTCGCAGATCAGTGTCGGCACCGTCACGGTGTGCGCGAGCGACCAGACCGTCGCCCCGACCGACGTCACCTTCCCCGTCGCCGACGACACGACCCTCGAGCGCTACGAGGGGATGCTCGTGCGCGTCCCGCAGCCGATGAGCGTCACGGAGCACTTCCAGCTCGGGCGCTTCGGCCAGGTCACGCTCTCGGCGAACGGACGCCTCGCCCAGCCGACGAACGTCGTCGCCCCCGGCGCGCCGGCCGCGGCCCTGCAGGCCGAGAACAACCTGCGCAAGATCGTCCTCGACGACGCGACCCAGGCCCAGAACCCCGACCCGATCGTCTTCGCCCGCGGTGACCAGCCCCTGACGGCGGCCAACACGCTGCGCGGTGGCGACACCGTCACGGGCCTGACCGGCGTGCTCAACTACACGTGGGGCGGCAACGCCTCGAGCCCGAACGCCTACCGGATCCGTCCGGTGGGTGCGATGGGCGGCACGGCCCGCTTCGACGCCGTCAACGAGCGCCCCGCATCGGCGCCGGCGGTCGGCGGCCACCTGCGCGTCGTCGGCATGAACCTGCTCAACTTCTTCAACACCCTCGACACGACGGGCAACAACTGCCGCGGTGGCGTGGCCGGGGCGGTCATGGACTGCCGCGGCGCCAACACCACGACCGAGTTCGACCGCCAGTGGCACAAGACGGTCGCCGCGGTGAGCGGCACCGGTGCCGACGTCGTCGCGTTCATGGAGATGGAGAACGACGGCTACGGCACGGGCAGCGCCGAGCGCTTCCTCGTCGACCGGCTCAACGAGAAGGACGGCGCGGGCACGTGGGCGTTCATCGACGCCGACGCGCGCACCGGCCAGGTCGACGCCATGGGCACCGACGCCATCAAGGTCGGCCTGCTCTACAAGCCCGCCGCCGTGACGCCCGTCGGCACGACGGCCGCGATCAACAGCGACGCGTTCGTGACCGGTGGCGACAGCGGGCCGCGCAACCGCCCGTCGCTCGCGCAGGCGTTCCGCGACAACACGACCGGTGGCGTCTTCGTCGCCGTCGCGAACCACCTGAAGTCCAAGGGTTCCGCGTGCGACAGCCCCGACACCGGTGACGGCCAGGGCAACTGTGCCGCCGTGCGCACCAAGGCGGCCCAGCTGCTGTCCGACTGGCTCGCCACCGACCCGACGAAGACCGGTGACGACGACGTGCTGCTCCTCGGCGACATGAACTCCTACGCCAAGGAGGACCCGATCGCGATGTTCGAGGGCAAGGGGTTCACCAACCTCATCGCGGCCCGCAACGGCGCCGAGGCGTACTCCTACGTCTTCGACGGTCAGTGGGGCTACCTCGACCACGCGCTCGGCTCGGCGTCGCTGTCGCGTCAGGTCACCGGCGTCGGCGACTGGCACATCAACTCCGACGAGCCGTCCGTGCTCGACTACAACACCGAGTTCAAGTCGGCGAACCAGGTCGCGAGCCTCTACAGCCCCGACCAGTTCCGCATCTCCGACCACGACCCGGTCGTCGTCGGCCTCGACCTGACCAACGCGGCCCCGGTCGTGACGTCGGTGACCGGCCCCACGGACGCCACGTCCGTCGGCGCCTCGGCGCCGCTCTCGGCCGCGTTCACCGACGCAGACGCCCTCGACGCCCACACGGCCACCATCGCGTGGGGTGACGGCTCGACGACGGCCGGCACGGTCGGTGGGGGCACGGTCTCCGGCGACCACGTCTACACCGCCGCCGGCGTCTACACCGTAACGGTCACCGTCCGGGACGAGTGGGGCCACAGCGGCAGCGGCACGACGACCGTCGTCGTCTACGACCGGGCGGCCGGGTTCCTCACGGGCGGAGGCTGGTTCACCTCGCCGAAGGGAGCCGTCACCGGCGACCCCTCGGCCACCGGCAAGGCGCAGTTCCAGGTGTCGGCCCAGTACGCGGCCGGCGCGAGCCGTCCCGACGGCTCGTTCACCCTGGCGACGCCGGGCCTGACGCTCGCCTCGACGGGCCTCGACTGGCTCGTCGTCACCGGTGACACCGCCCGCCTCGCGGGACCGGCCACCGTCGGCGGGGCGTCCGGCTACCGCTTCGAGGTGACGGCCACCGACGCCGTGCCCGACACCCTGCGCGTCGTCGTGCGCGACGCGTCCGGTGCGGTCGTCTACGACGGCGGCACGCAGCGGGTCCAGGGCCAGGTCAAGGTGCACTGACGGGCCGACCCGTTCGGCCTGACACGAGCGCCCCGGAGCCCCACGGCTCCGGGGCGCTCGCCCGTGCGCCCGTAGACTGCGCGGAATGCAGCACCCTCCGTCCGCCCGGCGCGACCCGGTGACCCGCGTCCACCACGGCGACACCGTCGAGGACCCCTACGCCTGGATGGCCGACCGCGACGGCCCCGAGCTGCGCGAGCTGCTCGTCGCCGAGAACGCCTGGGCCACCGAGCGCACCGAGCACCTGCGGCCGCTCGCCGACGAGGTCTTCGAGGAGTTCCGCTCCCGCATCGAGGAGACCGACCTGTCGGTCCCCGTGCGCCACGACCGGTGGTGGTACTACTCACGCACCATCGAGGGCGAGCAGTACGCCGTCGACGCCCGGGTCGCGGTGGCCGACCACCCGCAGCGGCCGGCCCTCGACCACGGCGGTCCACCACCGGGGGAGCGGGTGCTCCTCGACGGCAACGCCGAGGCCCGCGACCACGAGTTCTACGGCGTCGGGGCGAGCGAGGTCTCGCCGGCCGGTGACCTGCTCGCGTGGGCCGTCGACCTCGCCGGCGACGAGCGCTACGACGTGCGGGTACGCCGCATCGAGGACGGTGAGCTGCTCGACGAGGCGGTCCGCGAGACCGGCGGCTCGCTCGCGTGGTCGCTCGACGGCCGCTACCTCTTCTACACGCGGGTCGACGACGCGTGGCGCCCGCACCAGGTGTGGCGCCACGAGGTCGGCACCGACGCCGTGGGTGACGTGCTCGTCCACGAGGAGACAGACGAGCGCTTCTACATCGGCGTCGGAGCCTCGCGCGACGACCGGTGGGTCATCATCGCGATCGGCTCCAAGACGACGAGCGAGTTCCGGCTCCTCGACGCCTCGACGCCGCTCGACACCCCGCGCGTCGTGGCCGAACGGCGCCAGGGCGTCGAGTACGACGTCGAGCCGTGGGGCGAGCAGCTGCTCGTCGTGCACAACGCCCGACGCGTCAACTTCGAGCTGGCGGTCGCACCCGCCACGTGCGCCTCGGCCGAGGAGTGGGTGCCGCTGCAGGTCACCACCGAGGACGAGTACGTCACCGGCGCAGAGGGTTTCGACGACTTCCTCGCCGTCTCGCTCCGTCGCGAGGGGGGCACCGGAGTGCGCATCGTGCTCCGCGACCCCGAGGCCCCGAACGGTCTGGGAGAGGCCCACGACATCGCCGTCGGCGAGCCGATCGGCACCCTCGTCGTCGGGGCCAACCCCGAGTCGGCCACGCCGACCCTCCAGGTCGTCCACGAGTCGCTCGTCACGCCGCGCACCGTCGAGGACTACGACGTGCGCACGCGCCGGTTCACCCTGCTCAAGCAGCAGCACGTGCGTGGCGACGTCGACCTGACGCGGTACCGCCAGAGCCGGGAGTGGGCGACCGCCCCCGACGGCACGCGGGTGCCGATCTCGGTCGTGCACCGCGACGACGTCGCCGCCGACGGCACGGCTCCGGGCCTGCTGCACGCCTACGGCGCCTACGGCATCCCGAGCGACCCGTGGTTCTCGGTGCTGCGCCTGTCGCTGCTCGACCGGGGCTGGGTCTTCGCCGTCGCGCACGTGCGTGGCGGCTCGGAGATGGGCCGGTCCTGGTACGACGACGGCAAGCTCGCCGCCAAGCCGAACACCTTCACCGACTTCGTCGCGTGCGCCGACCACCTCGTCGAGTCCGGCATCGTGGCACCCGACCGGCTTGCCGCAGAGGGTGGTTCGGCCGGTGGCCTGCTCATCGGGGCGGTCGTCAACCAAGCGCCCGAGCGCTTCCGGTTCGCGCACGCCCAGGTGCCGTTCGTCGACGCCCTGACCACCGTCCTCGACCCGAGCCTGCCCCTCACGGTCGTGGAGTGGGAGGAGTGGGGCAACCCGCTCGAGGACCCCGAGGCCTATGCCCTCATGAAGGGCTACACGCCGTACGAGAACGTCCGGCCCGGGGCGCACCCGAGCCTGCTCGTCACGACGAGCCTCAACGACACCCGCGTGTACGTGACCGAGCCGGCCAAGTGGGTCGCCGCCATCCGGCACGCCGACGCGCAGCTGCCTGCCGGCACGCAGGTCCCACAGGTGCTCTTCCGCACCGAGATGGTCGCCGGACACGGCGGCCGCTCGGGGCGTTACGACACGTGGCGGCAGTGGGCCTGGGAGACGGCCGTGCTCATCGACCAGACGTCGTGAGCACGGCCGCCGGGTGGCCGTCGGTCAGGATCCCCAGATGGCGGTGACCCACTCGGGGTGGTCGACGAACGGGTTCCGGTTGTGCTGCCAGGTGTCGAAGATGACCTGGTTGCGGCGCTTCTCGAAGGCGTCGGGCGGGTCCTGCAGGTTCCACTCCTCGAGGACCGACAGCTTGCCGATGTAGGGCGCCGTGCCGTTGCCGACGAGGTCGTTCGGCTCGAGGTCGGCGAAGCCGTCACCGCCGTCCCAGCGGACCGCCATGTAGAAGATCATCCGGGCCACGTCGCCCTTGACGGCGTCGCGCGGCTGGAACGAGTCCCCGTCGCTCAGGCACCCGGTGCACTGCGCCACCGGCGAGCCGCCGTTGTCGAAGTCGAGGTTGCCGCGGGTGCTGTTGACCGTGACGTCCTCGGGGCGCAGGTGGTGCACGTCGGTGCCGAGGCCGTTGACCGTGCCGAAGTCGCCGTGGCTCTTGGCCCAGACGTGCTCGCGGTTCCACTGGTCGACGCCACCGCCGTTGTCCGACTTGGCGATCGAGCGGCCCGAGTACACCTCGATGACGTTGTTCGCGTTGTTCGGGTCCTGGTCGGTGTCCTTGAGCGCCGTCCAGACCTGGTCGTAGGTCAGCGTCGTGACGCCGCTCGAGATGATCCGGTGCAGCTCGGTGTGCAGCGCCGGTCCCGTCTTGCCGATCGCGGAGGCGTAGTACGTCGAGTCGTACGGGCCCGTCGTGCCGGTCGGGCTGGGGGAGGTCGTCGGGCTCGTCGTCGGGCTCGTCGTCGGGCTCGTCGTGGGCGAACCGCTGAAGGCGAACGCTGTCGTACCGGTCATCCCCGGGTGGGAGAAGTAGGCGGTCAGGGTGCCGGTGACGTCGATCTGCCGGCCCATGAGCGAGGGGTTGGTCCGCAGGCCCCACTGGGAGCGGAACGCCGACGGGATCTGCACGTAGAGCATCCGGCTCGTGCCGATCTCCGAGGCGGTGTCGGCGATCGCGAGCGCGTAGTCGTTGGGAAAGCCGGAGCGCACGACGGTGCTCGTCGCGGTCGGCTGGCCGACGACGTAGCCACGGACGGTCGCCGAGCGTCCGTCCTGGGCTCCGACGGCCTGCGCGACGGTGAGCGGCGCGGCCGCGGCGAGCCCGGCCGGTGCGAGGGCGGCGGCGACGCGCGGGGTCCCCGACGCCGGGGACCCGGACGCGCTCGAGGCGGCGGTGAGGGCGATGGAGGGCGGGACGACGCCGACGGCGAGGCCGAGCAGGGCGGCGCCGATCCGGCGCCTGCTGATGACGAGCGGCACGGGTTCTCCTGTGGTGTGGGAGGGCGTGGGCAGGCGGTGCGGGAGGTGGGTCGCGGCCCGGCCGGGCGCTCGCGTGGACGACTCGGAGGAAGAGCTGACCAGGAGGTCGTGGGCGTCCGGCCGGGACCGCTCCGAGCGTGGCGGAGCGCGGGTGCGACCGGGGTCTGGCGAGCGTCTGGCCTTGGTCAGCGCCGGTTCAGGATTGGACAGCCGCCGACGACGGAGCGCCCCACCGCACCCGCCCGCTGAGACACCGCAGGGGCACGCGCACGCGCCTCCTAGACTGGTGACCCATGATGTCCACCCTCGACCTGCGCGGACGCACGCTCGACGTGCGCTTCCTGCGCGGCGCCCTTCCCCGAGCCGAGTTCGACGTCACGGCCGCCCTCGAGCAGGTGCGGCCGATCTGCGAGGACGTCGAGCATCGGGG
>JAEWFB010000608.1 GCA_023389095.1 Actinomycetes bacterium | reverse complement strand
ATGCTGAGCGCGGCGGTGATGGTGAAGGAGTCGTACACCTCCAGCACGTCCACGTCAGCCGGAGTGATGCCGGCCCGGGCGAACGCCTCCCGGCCGGACTCGCGCGCGCCGGTGGCCGTCAGATCCTCGACCGCGGTCATCGACGTGTTCGTCGACCGTTCGCCGTACCCGAGAACCCGTACCGGCGGGTGCCGCAGGTCGCGGGCCCGGTCGAGCGTGGTGAGCACGACCGCCCCGCCACCGTCGGTCACCAGGCAGCAGTCGGCGACGGTCAGCGGGCTGGAGACCATCGGTGCGGCGAGCACGTCGTCGACGGTCAGCGGCCCGGCGCCGTAGCGGAACGCGACCGGGTTGAGCAGTGCCCACGCCCTGGCGGCGACCGCGATCTCGGCGAGCTTCTCCCGCGTCCCGCCGTACCGGTGGAAGTACTGTTGTGCCGCCATCGCGTAGTACGACAGCGGGTACAGGGGGCCGTACGGCGTCTCGAACTGGGCCTCCGGGACGTGCTCCTCGACGACTCCGCCGAGGCTGCGCGAACGCGCGGAGCGTTGGTTCGACGCGAAGCTGATGACAACCGTGGACACCTGGCCGGCTTCGATCGCCTGGGTGGCACGGGCGACCATCATCTCGGCGGCCGACCCGCCGACGAACGTCGAGTCGACCCAGCGGGGCCACAGCCCGAGATATTCGGCGAGCTGTGTGGTGGAGAAGCGGGACACCCCGGTGGTGGCCAGTCCGTCGACGTCGGTGAGGGTCAGCCCGGCGTCGGCGAGCGCCCGGGTGACGGCCTGGGTCTGCAGCGTGAGCGTGGACTTTCCGGTGCTGCCGAGGTCGCACTCGGCCGCGCCGACGATCGCGACGCCGCTCACCGCGCGCCAGGCCCGTCGGCCGTGCCGAGCAGGACCGTCGCGTGGGCGGGGCGGGCTGCGGGCCGCTGTGGGCCGTACTCGCCGGCCAGGATCGTGGCGGAGAGGTCGACCCGGACGCGGTCGGAACCGACCTCGACCACTGTCGCCTCGCACCGGACCGTCTCGCCGGCGAACATCAGGTTGCGGAACGTGAACGACAGCTCGTGCACGAAGCAGCGCGGGCCGAGCGCGTCCTGGAGCAGCTCGACGAAGAGCGCCCCGAACACCTGCCCGTCCACGACCGGGCCCGGGACCCGCGCGGCGGCCACGAACTCGGGGTCGAAGTGCAGGCGGTACCAGTCCCAGGTGGCGCCGGCGTAGGCGACCATGTCGGTGAGCGTGATGGTGCGCTCCAGCGCGGGCAGCGCATCCCCGACGTTCGGTGGCACCCTCGATGTCATGCGGCACCGTCCAGGCTGACCAGGATGATCGTCTCCTCGTTGACGGCGAGCAGCTCGCCGTCCTGGTTGGTGTACGTCGCGCGCGAGGAGACCACGAGCATGTCCGCACCGGTGCGGGTCTGCTTCTCGGTCAGGTCGTGGATCTCCCAGGTCGCGACGATGACGTCGTCGGGGCGTACCCGGCGGTGGAACGTGTAGCTGTTGCCGCCGCGGACCTGGCGGGTGCCGGGGACATCGAGGTGCCAGGAGTGTCCGGCGTAGCCGTCGCTGTTCATCGGGAGGTTCGCGTACTGGTTGGTCTCGCAGATGAGCGTCGGCGGAGCGGTCACGCCCGGCAGGCCCTGCGCACGGGCGAACTCGGGGTCCGAATACAGCGGGTTGTCGTCACCGATGGCCAGGCCGAAGTACCGGCCGGCAGCGGCGCCGAGCGGTTCCGGCGCGGTGTACACCTTCCTCGTGCCCAGCAGCGCGCGCAGTTCGTCGGTCAGCAGGCTCACGCCGTCTCCTCCGCTCCGCTGATGTTCGGATACACCGCCGTCGGGAACACCTCGAGCAGGAACTCGGGGCGCAGCAGGGCCTTGCAGATCGCCCCGGTCGACGCCGGCCAGGGCGGGCTGAGCAGTCGTTCCCGCACGCCGGCCACGCCCCGGTACGCCGGCAGCGCGGACTCGACGCAGTACTCGACCGTCTCCAGTAGGTGCTCCGGTCCGAGGCCGGCGTGGCGCAGCAGGTGCAGGATCGCGCCGTACGTCGCCTCGGCCTGCGCCACGATGTCGTCGGGGTGCAGGGCCTGCTGCGTCTGCATGTCCAGCGCGGCGAAACCGGACATGTACAGCGTCCGGCCGGCCCGGACCCCGGGGGCGTAGGTGAGCGTGTCGTAGCGGGACCAGCCCGGGTTGACCAGTTCCAACCGGTGCCGGGAGGCTGTGACGTCGATCGCGACGAGCGCGTCCGGGTGGTGCAGCCGGCTCATCAGGATGCCGCCCGCGCCCGGGTAAACGCCGGCGCCGCCGAGGCGTTCCCGCCGCACGCGGTGCGTCCGGCGGTACACGTCGCGGGTCTCCGGCGTCGAGTAGTCGTAGGTCGTGACGACCGCGTCGAGGGACAGCCCGACCGCCGTGAGCAGGTCGCCCGCCCGGTCCAGGCAGTAGGCGTACTGCGCGGCGAAGTCCCCCGGGTGGACCACGGCGCCGGTGGCGTCGACCGGGAGCATCGTCGGTAGGTACACCGCGCCGTCGTGGCCGGTCCGCACCGTGGAGGCCTGCCAGGTGCCGGCCGGCCGGGGCTCGCTGGCGGCCAGCACCTCGCCGCCGCCGCGGACCGCGTGCAGCTCGACCTCCAGCAGCGCGGTACGCCGCACGAGCCGCTCGACGACGACCGTCCGCAGCACGGGCTCGTGGTCGCCGAAGACCTCCCGCCGGACCGCCGCGGCCGCCTCGTACTCGGCGAGTCCGGCGACCGTCACGTTCTCGGTGACCCGGGTGACGTCCTGCGGCCCGAACCCGGCGGCCGCCAGGATCGTCAGCACCTTCTCGTACGCGGTGCGCGCCTGCGCCGCCATGTCCCCGGTGACCGTCATCCTGCCGACCGCCTCGTCGAACGCGGCGGAGGTGTGGCCGGAGGTCCAGGCCGCGTCGCCCTCGGCGAGGCCGAGGCAGAACGTGAAGCCGTCGTACGGGAACCAGCGGAAGGAGGGCGGTTCGATGGCGTGTGGTGTCACGGGCGGTCCCTGCCTGTACCGGCGGCTGCCAGCGCCGCCAAGAGCGGTTCGATGGTGTCCAGCTCGTCGAGACGGGACAGCAGGTCGACGACGTCTGCGGTGTCGCCACCGGCGTTGCCGTGGAACTTCGCGACGAGTTGCTCGTCGGTCAGCGGGTTGTCCGGGCCGCCCGCGCTGCGTGGCACGCAGCCGGGAACGGCCGAGCCGTCGACGAGCGTGATGCGGGCGGTGCCGGGCGCGTCGGCTGCGGGGCCGCCGGTGGGGGCAACGTGCCAACGCACCAGCCGGGCAACGCGTTCCACCTCGGGTCGGCCGAGCGAGTCCGGCTCGTACGTCGCGGTGGTCAGGTCACCGTCGACGACGGCGGCGGCGATGCTCCACGGCAGCGAGAACTTCGCCGCGTACGGCGACGCCGGTCGCGCCAGGTCCCGCCGGGTGTCGCAGACCGTGGGCACCGAGTCGGGGTGCACGTCGACGTCGATCGCGGCGACGTCGACGGAACGGACACCGCCGCGGCGCACCGCGTCGCGGACCGCGTCGATCGCGGCGTGGGAGAGTTGGCACGCCGGGTACGGCTTGATGCCGATCCGGGTGGTCTCCCAGCGTGTGCCGAGCTCGGCGGTGATGGACGCGAGGTCGACCGCGCCGGCGGCCAGTGCGTCGTAGACACCGTGCGGGCCGTCGAGGACGTTCGCCGGGCCGCCGGCCCCGGCCGCGGCCAGCCGGGCGGCGAGGATACCGGCGTGCCCGGCGAATCCCGGGTGCAGCTGCTTCGTCGAGGCGCCACTGTGCAGGAACGCCAGGAGCCCGCCGGCCTGGCTGCCGGCGATGCCGAGTGCGTCGGTCGTCCGCGCGGCGTCGAGGCCGAGCAGCCGGGACGCGACGATCGCCGAGGAGAACACGCCGGCCACCATCGTGGCGTGCAG
>JAEWFB010000542.1 GCA_023389095.1 Actinomycetes bacterium | reverse complement strand
GGGCCCCCGGGCCGCCATCGACGACGCCGAGGCGCGGATCCGTCGGGTGCTGCCCATCGCCACGGCGATCTACCTCGAACCCGACATCGACCGGCAGCCCGCCCCGCACCAGCGCCACCTGACCCGGAGGTCCGGGTCGGGCCCGGGTCACCGACGTCGGCGTAGTGCCGAGGAAAGCGGCGGGGACTGCTCTGTCCGGGCGGGCTGACGGCGGAGCGGGTCAGTCGGCCTGGGCCGGGGTGTCCGGCGTGGACCTGGGGCGGCGCTTGCGTGGTGCGGCCGAGCGGGGCGGCAGCGCGCGCATGTGGTCGCGTACCCGGGTCATGATGTCGCCGAGGTGACGCACGTCGTCGTCGGAGAGCGGGTTGAACAGCAGCAGCCGCGACACCTCGATGTGGCCGGGCAGAATCCGGCGGAACAGGGCGGCGCCCGCGTCGGTCAGGGCGACGAGGGTGGCTCGTTCGTCACCGGGAAAGCTGCTGCGAGTGATCAGGCCGGCCTTCTCCAGCAGTCCGGCCTGATATGTCAGCCCACTGCGGCTGTAGACGACGCCGTCGGCGAGCTGGGTCATGGTCAGCGGCGTCTCGGACCGCGCGAGGTTGGCCAGCAGTTGGAACTGCACGTAGCTGATGCCGCCCTCGGTGCGTAGCTGCTGCTCGACGTGGTGTTGCAGCAGGCTGACGGCCTCCAGGAGCGCGAAGTAGGTCTGCAGCTGTTCGGGGTGCAGCGGCGGCACCCCGTCGTCGCTGCCGTCCCCCGCCGTGCGGGTGGATTTCATGTGCGCACCTTACCTGCTTCGAACTCGCAGCATTGTGAGTGGTGTCACGCCTGGTGTGGCTTTGCTTCGAACTCGAAGCGACCTAGGGTCGAGTCATGCTTCGAGTTCGAAGCGGTTACCCGAGGAGGACACCATGAAGGCAGTGCGCTACCACTCCCACGGCGGCAGCAACGTGCTCACCTATGAGGACACCGAACGGCCGGTGGCGGGAGCCGGAGAGGTGGTCGTCCAGGTGGCCGGCACCTCGTTCAACCCGGTGGACGTGGCGATCCGCGCCGGCTACCTGCGGGACGTCTTCCCGCTGACCTTCCCCCACACGCCGAACTTCGACGTCGCCGGAACCATCACCGAGGTGGGCGAGGCCGCCGGCAACTGGAACGTCGGTGACGCGGTCCTGGCGTTTCTGCCGATGGCCGCGCCGGGAGCGGCCGCCGAGTACGCGGTCGTCCCCGCCGAAGCGCTTGCCGCCGCGCCGCGTACCGGCGAACTCGCCGACGCTGCGGCCCTGCCCTCCGCCGGCCTGACGGCCTGGCAGTCGCTGTTCGAGCACGCCGGCCTGACCAGCGGGCAGCGCATCGTTGTCAACGGTGCGGGTGGCGCGGTCGGCGGATACGCCGTCCAGTTGGCCAAGCAGGCCGGTGCCGAGGTGACCGCAACCGCCAGTGCGCACAGCCGCGACCGGCTGCTCTCCTACGGTGCCGACCGGATCGTCGACCACAACTCCACCGCGCTCACCGACGCCGTGGCGGGCGAACGGTTCGACGTGGTGCTGAACCTGGCGCCCATCACTCCCGAACAGGGTGTCGAGCTCGTGGATCTGGTCGCCGACGGCGGCGCCTTCGTGAGCACCACCGCTCCGGGCCCGGAGCAGCCCGGACGCGGCATCCGCACGGTACGGGTCTTCGTCCGCAGCGACGCCGCCCAACTCGCCCAGCTGGTGGCCCGCGTCGACGCCGGTGACCTGCGTATCGACGTCGGCCAGCGGCGAGCCCTGCGCGAGTTGGCCGCCGTGCACGACGAGTCGGAGGCCGGTCGGCTGGCCGGCAAGACCGTCCTCATTCCCTGAGTCAGCCGCCCCCTTCGCGGGGCGTCTGCCACCACCCACCCCCCTGCACGGAGGACAGATCACGATGACGACCGCATTCGAACCCGTCAGCCTCGCCGGCACCAAGCTGAGCAACCGGATCGCGATGGCGCCGATGACCCGCAGCCGCGCCCACGGCCCGGGCGCCGCGCCGACCGCCGACACCGCCACCTACTACGCCCAGCGCGCCTCCGCCGGTCTGATCATCACCGAGGGCATCCAGCCCTCGGTGATCGGCCAGGGCTACCCGAGTACGCCGGGCCTGCACAGCGCCGAACAGGTAGCGGCGTGGCGTCAGGTCACCGACGCCGTCCACGCCCAGGGCGGGGTCATCTTCGCCCAGCTCATGCACACCGGCCGGATCGGTCACCCCAGCCTGCTGCCCGAGGGCCTCGTCCCGGTCGGTGCCTCACCGGTCGCCGCCACCGGCAAGGTGTTCACCGCGCAGGGCCCACAGGACTTCGTCACGCCCCGCGAGCTGACCGACGCGGAGATCCTCACGACCATCGGCGATTTCGCCGCCGCTGCCCGCAACGCCGTTACCGCCGGGTTCGACGGCGTGGAGGTGCACGGCGCCAACGGCTACCTGCTGCACCAGTTCCTCTCCACCAATGCCAATCAGCGCAGCGACCGCTGGGGCGGCACGGTCGCCGGCCGTAGCCGGCTGACCGTCGACGTCGTCCGCGCGGTCGCCGACGCGATCGGCGCCCACCGGACCGGACTGAGGATCTCTCCCGCCAACCCGTTCAACGACATCACCGAGGACGCACACCAGCACACCTACACCGCGCTGGCCGACACTCTCAACCCGCTCGGCCTGGCCTACCTGCACATCGCCGAGGCCGACGACCGCGACCTCACCCGTGAGCTGCGCCGCCGGTGGGACGGCCCGCTGATCCTCAACCCGTTCACGCCCGGAACGGTCACCGGCCCCGAGCAGCTCGCGCTGATCGAGGACGGCACCGCCGACCTGATCAGCTTCGGCGGCCTGTTCCTCGCCAACCCCGACCTGCCCGCCCGGCTCGCCGCCGGCGGGCCCTACAACACACCCGATCCGGCCACCTTCTACGGCGGCGACGCCCGCGGCTACATCGACTACCCCACGCTCGACGGCAGTCCGAGCGCGGTGAGCTGACCACCGCCGCGCGCAAGGCCTGCCCCGCCGGACGCCGCGGGCAGGCCTTGCGCGGAGCGGCATCGGCCGGCTACCGCACCAGTGGACCGACCTGCTGTGCGGTGAATCGAATGAAGCCCTCGAGGTCGGGTTCGTCAGCGGTGGGCTGCAGGATCACGGCGTCGGCTCCGGCGTCCCGGTAGCGGTTCACGACAGCGGCAATGTCGGCTGCGTCGCCGGCCGCTGTGGCGTCCCAGCTGTCCGACTCGTTCCAGGACTCCAGCTCGCGTGCCATGCGTGCCTCGGCGTCGGGGCCGGTCGCCGCATGGACGTACACGGTGACGGCCTTGGCCGTCGCACTGACGGCGGCCACCTCCTGCGGAGGCGTGCCGGCGGTCAGCAGGATGCCGTCGGCGACCTCGCAGGCGAGAGCACGCGTCTTCGGCCCGGTCGCGCCGGCGTAGATCCGGGCCGTGCCCACCGGCGGGTAGTCCAGCTTGACCTTGTCGAGCTTGACGTACCGACCCGACGTCGTGACCGTCTCGCCGGCCAGCAGCGCCTTCAGCGCCTCGACGTGCTCGCGCAGCAGCGTCAGCGGCGAGCCCACCCGCGCTCCGACCTGCTCCATCCAGTCCTGGACGCCGTGGCCCACGGTGAGCAGCACCCGGTCGGGGAAGAGCCGGTGCAGCGTGGCGGCCTCCATGGCGAGTGCCGCGACGTTGCGGAACGGCACCGGCAGCAGCCCGACGCCCACCGCCAGCCGGTCGGTCCAGGCCAGGGCCGCGGCGGCGGTGGCGATGCCGCTTTCGAGGAAGCAGTCCTCCCAGAGCCACAACTGGTCGAGGCCGGCTTCGTCAGCGGCGCGTGCGACGGAGCGCAGGCGTTCGGGTGGATTCTGGGGCCGGAACACCACGCCGAGGGTCGTCATGACGGCCAAGCCTAGCCGCGGAGGGGCCCCGCCATCCATGCACTTTCCGGGAGGACGACCCGCTCAGCGTGGGCCGCCCGGCCCGACCAGGCCGGTTTTGGTCACGGCCGAGTCCGCCCTGGTGGTGCTGATCGGCGCGCTGCTCGGCGGGGCCGTCGCGTTCGTCGGTCTGCTGAGTATCCGTGCCGGCCTGGCCGAGCAGACCGGCGTACCGGTCGACCTGGTGGTGCCGTGGTCCGTCGTCGGCGGGGTGG
>JAEWFB010000531.1 GCA_023389095.1 Actinomycetes bacterium | reverse complement strand
CGGCTCGACCGCTACTACGTCGCCGAGGACGGCTCGCCGGTGCCGCTGCCCTACATCGCGGCGTGGCAGCAGGCGCCGGCCAAGGTCGGGCGTGCGGCCTCGCGCCTGCACCTGCAGCTCATGTCGGTCCTGCGCGGCCCCGGCCGCCTCAAGTACCTCGCCGGGTCCGAGTCGGGCGTCGGCGGCTGGATCAACGACGTCGCGCCCGAGCGGGCCGCGGCCCGACTCCGAGAGGTGGCCCTGTGAGCGCGCGCGAACCGGCGCAGGTCGTCGAGAGCGTCCGGACGCACTTCCGTGAGCGGTACGGCTACGAGCCGCAGGGCGTCTGGTCGGCACCTGGGCGGGTCAACCTCATCGGCGAGCACACCGACTACAACGGCGGGCTCTGCCTGCCGATCGCGCTCCCGCACCGCACGTACGCCGCGGCCGCCGTGCGCGACGACGGGATGCTGCGGGTCTGCTCGCTGCAGAGCGAGGCACCGGCGGAGGTCGCGCTCGACGACGTCTCGCCCGAACGCCCCGGTGGCTGGGCGTCCTACGTCGCGGGCGTCCTGTGGGCGCTGCGCCAGGAGGGCCACGACGTGCCCGGCCTCGACGTCGTCATCGACTCGGTCGTGCCCGTGGGAGCCGGGCTGTCGAGCTCGGCGGCCCTCGAGTGCTCCGTCGGCGCGGCCGTCAGCGACCTCGCCGGCCTCGGGCTGCTCGACGACTCCGAGGCGCGGGCCCGCCTCGCCCAGGCCTGCATCCGCGCCGAGAACGAGATCGCCGGCGCCCCGACCGGCGGCATGGACCAGTCGGCCGCGCTGCTGTGCGACGACGCCACCGCCCTGCTGCTCGACTGCCGGTCCTGGCAGACCGAGCCGGTGCCCTTCGACCTCGCCTCCGCGGGCTACGCGCTGCTCGTCACCGACACCCGCGCCCACCACGAGCTCGTCGACGGCCAGTACGCCGCACGGCGCGACGCCTGCGAGGAGGCCGCCCGGATCCTCGGCGTGGACACGCTGCGCGAGGTGCCGGCGTCGGAGCTCGACGCCGCCCTCGACCGGCTGCCCACCGACGAGCTGCGCCGGCGGGTGCGCCACATCGTCACCGAGATCGACCGCGTCGAGCAGGCCGTGGCCGCTCTGCGCGCCGGCGACCTCGGGGAGGTGGGCCGGCTCTTCGACGCCTCGCACGTGTCGATGCGCGACGACTACGAGATCTCGTGCGAGGAGCTCGACGTCGCCACCGAGACGGCCCGGCGCCTCGGGGCCCTCGGCGCGCGGATGACCGGTGGCGGCTTCGGCGGCTCGTGCATCGCCATCGTGCGCGCCGACGCCGTCGACGAGGTCGCGCAGGCCGTCGACGCGGCGTTCGCCGAGCACGGCTTCACCGCGCCCGCCTCGTTCGCCGTCACGGCCGGGGGTTCGGCACGCCGCGACGCCTGAGCGCCTAGGGTGCGACCATGACCATCGCGTCGCCGCCGCTGCCACCGGTGGTGCGGCGTGGGTACGGGCTCGGTTCGGTCGCCACCGGCGCCTTCGGCACGGTCCCGGGGCTCCTGCTGCTGCCCTACCTCACCGACCACCTCGGGGTTCCCGCCGCCGCGGCCGGAGTCATCGTCTTCGCGCCCAAGGCGTGGGACGTCGTGCTCAACCCCGTCGCCGGACGCGTCAGCGACCGCTCGCGCCACCCCGACGGACGCCGCCGACCCTTCCTCATCCGCGCCGGCCTGTTGCTCGCCGCGGCGTTCGCGCTGCTCTTCCTCGGTCCGTCGGCCCCGGTGTGGCTCGGGGCCGCCTGGGTCGCCGTCGCCTACCTCGCCTGCGCGACGGCCTACGCGTTCTTCCAGGTGCCGTACGTCGCGATGCCGGCCGAGCTGACCGACGACTACGACGAGCGCACCCGGCTCATGACGTGGCGGGTCGCCGTGCTCGCCCTGGCCATCCTCGTCAGTGGCGGGGCCTCCCCGGCGATCCGCGACGCCCTCGGCCCGGAGTGGGGGTACCGCGTCGTCGGGTTCTTCGTCGCGCTGCTCATCGCCGGAGGCGCGTACGGAGCGTGGCGCACGACGCGGTCCGCCCACCTGCACGAGGCAGACGCGCCGACCGCGCCGCTCGGCGAGCAGCTGCGGGTCGTGCGCGCGGACACGACGTTCCGTTCGCTGCTGCTGACGTTCGTGCTCCAGGCGCTGGCCACGGGCGCGATGCTCGCCGGGGTCGACTACATGGCCCGGTGGATCCTCGGCACCGCCGGCGCCGCGACGCTCCTCTTCGTCTGCTTCGTCGGCCCGGCGCTCGTCGTCATGCCGCTGTGGCAGCGGGTCGGCACCTCGCTCGGCAAGCGGCGCGGGTGGGTCGTCGCGTCGCTGTTCCTCGCCACCGGCGCGCTGCTGCTGCTCGGCGCGCGGGCGCTGCCCGACGGCGTCGTCTACGCGGCGGTGGCCCTCGTCGGCATCGGGTACGCGGGGGCGCAGATGTTCCCGCTCGCGATGCTGCCCGACGTCGCCACCCGCACCGGTGAGACCCGCACCCGGGCCGGTCTCTACACCGGTGTGTGGACCGCCGGTGAGACGCTCGGCCTCGCCCTCGGGCCGGCGCTCTACGCAGCGGTCCTTGCGGTCGGCGGATACCAGTCGTCGGCGGGTTCGACCGTGGCGCAGTCCGACTCGGCGCTGACGGCGATCGTCATCGGGTTCTCCGCGCTTCCCGCAGCGCTCGTACTGCTCTCGCTCCTGGCGCTGCGCACCTATCCGAACCACGAAGGGAACGCGCCGTGAGCATGGACCACGACGAGATCCGGACGATGCTGCAGGAGCTGCGCGCCCGCGACCTGCCGACCCACGGCGGCCGGACGCTCGCCTACGTCTACGACTCCGGGCTCGCCGAGGCCGACGCCATCGGCCGCGAGGCCCTGGCCGACTTCGCCTCGACGAACGGCCTGGACCCCACGGCCTTCCCGTCGCTGCTCGCCATGGAGAACGACCTGGTCGGCATCGCCGGCGGGCTCGTCGACGCCCCGACGGGATTCGCCGGCGTCGTCACCTCCGGCGGTACCGAGTCGATCCTGCTGGCCGTCCTCGCGGCTCGCGACGCCCGGCCCGACGTCGCCCACCCGCGGATGGTGCTGCCCGTCACGGCGCACGCCGCGTTCCACAAGGCGGCCCACTGGTTGCGCGTCGAGCCGGTGCTCGTCGACGTCGACCCGATGACGATGCGGGCGGTGCCCGAGGCGATGGCCGCCGCGATCGACGGGAGCACCGTCCTCGTCGTCGCCTCGGCCCCGTCGTACGCGCACGGGGTCATCGACCCCGTGGCACCGATCGCCGCCGCGGCGGCCGCGGCCGGGGCCCGCTGCCACGTCGACGCGTGCATCGGCGGCTGGGTGCTGCCGCACCTGCGGGCCACCGAGCCCGACCAGCCCGGGTGGACCTTCGCCGTCCCCGGCGTCACGAGCATCTCCGTCGACCTGCACAAGTACGCCTACACGCCCAAGGGGGTGTCGGTGCTGCTCCACGCGTCGGCCGACCTGCGGCGCACGCACCTGTTCGCATCGGCCCGGTGGCCCGGCTACACGATGCTCAACACGACGGCGCAGTCGACGAAGTCGGGCGGGCCCGTCGCTGCGGCCTGGGCGGTCGTCCACCACATCGGCGCCGAGCGCTACGGCGAGCTGGCGCGCACGGCGCGCCGTGCCACGCTCGACCTCGCCGCGGCGGCGTCCGAGGTGCCGGGGCTCGCCGTCGCGGCGCCGCCCGACTCCACCCTCCTCGCGCTGACCACCGACGCGTCGTGCGACGTGTTCACCATCAGTGACGAGATGCTCGCCCGTGGCTGGTTCGTCCAGCCGCAGATGCGGTTCGGGCTGCTCCCGCCGACGCTGCACTTCACGCTGAGCGCGGCGACGGCCGCCTCGTCCGACCTCGTGGCGCGCGACCTGGCGGATGCCACGGCGGCAGCCCGCGCGTCCGGCCCCGTCGTCGTGTCCGCCGAGCTGGCGGCCATGGCCTCGGTCGTCGATCCCGCCGCCCTCGACGAGGCGACGTTCTTGACCCTGCTCGCGGCCGCGGGCCTCGGCGGCGAGGGCGGCACCATCGAGCTGCCCGAGCGGATGGCCCCGGTCAACGCGCTGCTCGACGTCGTCCCGCCAGCACTGCGCGAGGCGCTGCTGCTCGGCGTCGTCGACCGCCTCGCCCGCCCCGGGTCCCCGGACACGGCGACGGGCGGCCACCCCGGAGGGTGACCGCCCCTCGGCGAGCGGTGTAGCCGGGAGCGTCAGGCCGGGATGATGAGGCCAGACGTCGCCTTGGCGCGCTCGAGGCGGGCCGAGACGTCCTCCCAGTTGACGAGGTTCCACCAGGCCTTGACGTAGTCGGCCTTGACGTTCTCGTACTGCAGGTAGAAGGCGTGCTCCCACATGTCGAGCTGGAGCAGCGGGATCTGGCCGACCGGGATGTTGCCCTGCTGGTCGAACAGCTGCATGATGTGCGGCCGCTGCGCGATGGTGTCCCAGGCCCAGATGGACCAGCCGGAACCCTGGATGGCGTTGGCGTTGGCGTTGAAGTGCGCCTGGAACTTCTCGAAGCCGCCGAAGTACTCGTCGATCGCGGCCTTGACCTCACCCTCGGGCTGGCCACCACCGTCGGGGCTCATGTTCTTCCAGAACACCGAGTGGTTGGTGTGGCCACCGAGGTGGAACGCGAGGTTCTTCTCGACGCCGTTGACCGCTGCGTAGTCACCGGACTCGCGCAGCTCCTCGAGCTTGGCCACCGCGGCGTTCGCGCCGTCGACGTAGGCCTTGTGGTGCTTGCTGTGGTGCAGCTCCATGATGCGAGCGCTGATGTGCGGCTCGAGAGCCGCGTAGTCGTAGTCGAGCTCGGGAAGCGTGTAAGCCACTTGTCGTTCCTTTCTGGAGACCTTCCGGCTCCGTTCACTCTATGCCGCGCGTTCGAGGCGCCGACAGGGTGTCCGGGCGGCTGGGCGGCGTCGTTGTTGACGTACCCACTACCCCGATCCTGCGAGTTCAACTGGCCTTGAGGTCAAGCCGGTTGCGACAGCCTCCGCAGTGCCGCCCCGACGAGGACGAACACGACCCCGACACCGACGGCCATGGCGGCGACACCGAAGGCGACCACCGACGTGAACAGCGAGGCGCGCAGGAACGAGGCGGTCATGACGACCTGCCGGTTCGGGTCGTTCTGGGGCAGCTCGGCGTACGTCTTGCCGCCGCTGGCCTTGAGGGCGTGCTTCTCGATGGTCTGCGCTTCCGAGTAGGCGGTCCACGGCGAGTTCACGGGCTGGCCCGCGAACATCGACGCGTCGGCCGAGACGGTGATCTTCTCGTCCGAGAGCTGGGACTGCACCGCGTACCAGGTGATCCCGCCTGCGAGGACCATGACGATCCCGACGACGATGACGACGAGACCGATGCCGGACGCGGAGCGCGTCTGACCGGTCCCCATTCCACGTGCTCCTGCTGAACTGCTCATGTCGAGCCTCCGAGGGTGAGTCGCCCTGTTCGGGCGTCCTGCGTGGAGTGCCGCCGCGCCCGGCGCGGCGCCGACTCCACGCTAGTCGAGGCCGAGCAGGTCGCGGACGTCGTCGGGAGTAATGGCTCCGGACATCGAGCCGCCCTCGTCGACGACGCGGTCGAAGAGGTCGCGCTTGCGCTCCTGCAGCGCCACGACCTTCTCCTCGATCGTGCCGGCCGAGACGAGGCGGTAGACGGTGACGGGCTTGTCCTGGCCGATGCGGTGGGCGCGGTCGATGGCCTGGGCCTCGGCGGCGGGGTTCCACCACGGGTCGAGGACGAAGACGTAGTCGGCCTCGGTGAGGGTGAGCCCGAAGCCGCCGGCCTTGAGACTGATGAGGAACGCGACGGCGTCGCCCTCGCGGAAGCCGCGCACGACGTCCTGGCGGTCGGTGGTCGAGCCGTCGAGGTAGGCCGTCGACAGGCCGGCCTTGGTCAGGGCGGCCTCGACGAGGCGCAGGAACCCGGTGAACTGGCTGAAGACGAGGGCCCGGTGGCCCTCGGCGGCGAGCTCGCGCAGCTGGTCGACGAGGAACTCCACCTTGGCCGCGGTGGCCCGCCCGGCCTGGGTGGGGTCGACGAGCGTGGGGTCGAGGGCGAGCTGGCGCAGGCGCGTCAGGGAGGCGAGGATCGCGACGCGGTTGGCGTCGGCGTCGCCGAGCAGGCCGAGGATCCGCTGTCGCTCGCGCTGCAGGTGCTGGTCGTAGACGTGCCGGTGCACCGGGTGCGGCTCGAGCGGCACGACCTGGATCTGCTTGGGCGGCAGGTCGAGGGCCACCTGCTCCTTGGTGCGGCGCAGCACGAGCGGGCGGATGCGGCGGCGCAGGAGGTCGAGCAGGTCGGGCCGCTCCCCGGACTCGATCGGCCGTCGGTAGTGCTGGGTGAAGACGTCGGGGCGCGGGTAGAGGCCGGGCGCGGTGAGGGACAGCAGCGACCAGAGGTCCATGAGGGAGTTCTCGAGCGGGGTTCCCGTGACCGCGAGCGTGAACGGCACCCCGAGCCGCCGGACCGCGAGGTGGGTCTTGGCCTGGCGGTTCATGACGAACTGCGCCTCATCGAGCACCACTCCGCCCCAAGCGATCCCGTGGAAGGCGTCGGCGTCGAGACGGAGCACGGCGTACGACGTGACGACCACCTGGGCGTCGGCGGCCGCCGCCGCGAGCGCCGTGCCGCGCTTGCGCTCGGTGGCCGTGACGGCGACGGCGCGCAGGTGCGGCGCGAAGGTGTGCAGCTCCTGCAGCCACGTGCCGACGACGCTCGTGGGCGCCACGACGAGCACCGGCCCACGGGCGTCGGGGCGCTCGGCGGTGACGCCGCCGAGCTCACCCCGGTCGTGGGCCCGCGCGAGCGCCGCGATGACCTGGAGCGTCTTGCCCAGGCCCATGTCGTCGGCGAGGATGCCGCCGATGCGGGCGTCCCACAGGCGGGTCAGCCAGTGGTAGCCGTCGAGCTGGTACGGACGCAGGGTGGCCCGCAGGTCGGGCGGCACCTCCGCCGCGGGGGCGTCGGCCAGAGGGGCGAGCGCCGCGACGCTGGCCGCCCACCGAGCGCTCTGCTGCTCGACGACGCCGAGGGCGGCGAGCTCCTCCCACAGGTCGGCGTGGTGGGCGCTGAGACGCAGCGCGCCGGTGTCGGGGTCGGCGAGGTCGCGGGCCTCGTCGATGAGGGTGCGCAGGCGGACGAGCTCGGGGCGGTCGAGCCGGAACCACGAGCCCGACTCGAGGAGCATGATGTCGTCGCCGGCCGCGAGCGCGGCGAAGAGCGGCTCGAAGGGCACCTCCTCGCCGTCGACCTCGACGGTGACGCGCAGGTCGAACCAGTCGCCCTGCTCGGACGGCTCGCGGCGCCGGGACGGCAGCGCGCCGGTGGCGACGTCGGTGGCCCCGATGCGCACGACCGGTGGCGCCGTGACCTCCTCGTAGGGCGGCAGGTCACCGTCGACGACGACCGTGACGTGCTCGTCGGCCTCCAGCGCAGGGAGCTGCTCCGAGACGAACCGGGCGGCGTCGACGCCGCGCAGGTGCAGCCGCGAGCGCAGCCACGGCAGGTTCTCGGCGAGGCCGCCGACAGCCCCGGGGACCGCGTGCAGCGACGTCGCGGCGATCGTCGCGGCGGTCTCGGCGTCGCGGTCGCGGGTGCGCCGGATGCCGAGCGCGCCCAGGGCGCCGTGGGCCCCGTGGGTGGCGCCGTGGACCGGGCGCTCGGTGATCGGCCGGAGGACGCCGTCGTAGGCGTGGCCGAGCTCGAGGCGCAGCTCGCCGGGCACGTCGTGGACGACGCGGACGTGGACGGTGACGCGCTCGGGGCCACCCGGCCCGGTGTCGGCGGCGTCGGAGACCGGGAGCGGCACCTCCGAGCGCACCCGCACCCGCTGGCGCAGGCCCGGCACCGTGGACC
>JAEWFB010000450.1 GCA_023389095.1 Actinomycetes bacterium | reverse complement strand
GCGCAGAAGAGGAGCTCACCGCCGCCGACGAGGCGGGCGCGGATGTAGGCCTGGGCGCCACACCGGTCGCAGCGGTCTGCTGCAGTCAACTCGGGTGCCAGTGCTGTCGTCATCTCAGTGCTCGCCTTCTCTCTGTTGCTCGGGGACCGTCCTCGCAGGGACGTCCCGTGTCCTCGAGGCTTCGGGGCTCCTGCGTCGGCCCGTCGTCCTCGTGGCTGTTCCAACAGTGAATCACGCGGAATGCTTCCCCGACGGCACGCTCGGCTGCAAGGGCCCCGCAAGATTCCCGGATCGTTACCGACTGTCGAGGGTTGGGGGCCCGAGGGCGCCCGGAAGCCTCGCAGTCCGGCCCCCTGCACCGGCACCATGTCCATACCCGGTCCGCACCCTCCGGAGTCGCCGCGAGCCTCCGAAGGGTCGTCGGTGAAGGTGACTAGGCTGCGGGTGCCGGCCGGGACCGGCGGGCTCCCCGTGAGGCCGCGTCCCGCCACCGGCGAGCAGTCCGACGAAACGAGAGAGAACGACACCCGTGGCCTCCGCCTCCCGCCCCGCGCCCTCCGGCAACGGCGACTACACCGCGCGACACCTGCAGGTCCTCGAGGGCCTCGAGGCCGTGCGCAAGCGTCCCGGCATGTACATCGGATCCACCGACCAGCGCGGTCTCATGCACTGCCTCTGGGAGATCATCGACAACGCCGTCGACGAGGCCCTGACAGGCGTCTGCACCGGGATCGAGGTCATCCTCGGCTCGGACGGCTCGATCGAGGTGCGCGACAACGGCCGCGGCATCCCCGTCGACATCGAGCCGCGCACCGGCCTGTCGGGCGTCGAGGTCGTCTTCACCAAGCTGCACGCCGGTGGCAAGTTCGGCGGGGCCTCCTACGCGGCCACCGGCGGTCTGCACGGCGTCGGCGCCTCGGTCGTCAACGCGCTGTCCGCGCGGCTCGACGTCGAGGTCGACCGCGGCGGCAAGACCTACGGCATGAGCTTCCGTCGCGGCGAGCCCGGCACGTTCACCGACGTCGCGGGCGCCCCGCACTCGCCCGAGTCGTCGTTCACGCCGTACGAGCGCAAGAGCGCGTTGCCCGTCGTCGGCAAGGCCCGGCGCGGCGTCACCGGCTCGCGGGTGCGCTTCTGGCCCGACCGCCAGATCTTCCTCAAGGACGCCGAGCTCGACTACGAGGCGATCCTCGGCCGCGCGCGCCAGACCTCCTTCCTCGTCCCTGGGCTGCGGCTCGTCATCCGCGACGAGCGGCGGCTCAAGGGCACCCCGGGCGAGGAGGGCCCGGTCGAGGACGTCTTCCAGCACGACGGCGGCATCACCGACTTCGTCGAGTTCCTCGCCCCCGACACCCCGATCACCGACGTGTGGCGCCTCGAGGGCTCGGGCACCTTCACCGAGACCGTCCCGGTCCTCGACGTCAACGGCCACATGACGCCCACCGAGCTCGAGCGCGAGTGCGGCGTCGAGGTGGCGCTGCGGTGGGGCCAGGGCTACGACACGAAGCTGCAGTCCTTCGTCAACATCATCACCACGCCCAAGGGCGGCACCCACGTCGCCGGCTTCGAGCAGTCGATCGTGAAGGTGTTCCGCAAGCAGCTCGAGGTCAACGCCCGACGCCTCAAGGTCGGCAACGACAAGCCTGAGAAGGACGACATCCTCGCCGGCATGACCGCGGTCGTCACGGTGCGCCTCGCCGAGCCACAGTTCGAGGGCCAGACCAAGGAGGTCCTCGGCACGAACGCCGTGCGCGCCATCGTCGCCAAGGTCGTCGAGAAGGAGCTGACCGAGCGCCTCACCTCGACCAAGCGCGGTGACAAGGCCCAGGCCTCGCTGCTGCTGGAGAAGGTCGTCTCGGAGATGAAGTCGCGCATCAGCGCGCGGCTGCACAAGGAGACGCAGCGGCGCAAGAACGCCCTCGAGAGCTCGACGCTGCCCTCGAAGCTGCGCGACTGCCGCACGACCGACGTCGAGCGCTCCGAGCTGTTCATCGTCGAGGGGGACTCGGCGATGGGCACCGCCAAGGAGGCGCGCAGCTCGGAGTTCCAGGCGCTGCTGCCGATCCGCGGCAAGATCCTCAACGTCCAGAAGGCGTCGGTCTCGGACATGCTCAAGAACGCCGAGTGCGCCTCGATCATCCAGGTCATCGGCGCCGGCTCGGGCCGCAGCTTCGACCTCGACGCGGCCCGCTACGGCAAGGTCATCATCATGACCGACGCCGACGTCGACGGCGCCCACATCCGCACCCTGCTGCTGACGCTCTTCTTCCGCTACATGCGACCGCTCGTCGACGCCGGCCGCGTCTACGCGGCGATGCCGCCGCTGCACCGCATCGAGGTGATCAACGCGGGCGCGAAGAAGAACGAGCTCATCTACACCTACAACGAGGTCGAGATGCGCCGCACCCTCGCCCGGCTCGAGAAGTCGGGCAAGAAGATCAAGCAGCCGATGCAGCGCTACAAGGGCCTCGGCGAGATGGACGCCGACCAGCTGGCCGACACGACGATGGACCCGCGCCACCGCACGCTGCGCAAGGTGACGATGCGCGACCTCGAGGCCGCCGAGCGGGTCTTCGAGCTGCTCATGGGCAACGAGGTGGCCCCGCGCAAGGACTTCATCATCGGGTCCGCGTCCGAGGTCGACCGGGAGCGCATCGACGCCTGAGGCCCTCTGAGCCCGTCTGGGCCGTCCGAGCCCCGTCCGAGGGCTCGGGGCGGGTTGGCCGTCCGCGGGACGCCACCCGGGGTGGCGTGCTTACGATGTGCCTGCCGGCGGGGCTCCCTCCGGCGTTGTCGTCGAGAAGGGGTGTCGATGGTGGGCAACGGCGGTGCCGACGGTTCGGTGGACGCGGAGCGCGACGAGCGCTGGGGTGGGCCGGCCGGGCACCCGCAGGGGGACGCGGGCGCCGGCGGGGAGAGCTTCACCGTGGAGGTGCCGGTCGATGCCGCGACGCCCGGGACAGCCTCGGGGACCTCGGTCTCGGGCGAGGACGAGCCGACCGCCCCGGTCGAGCCGGACCGCCTGTCCGCGGCCCCGTCGGTCCCGGACGATGACGTGGCCGTGGCCCGGATCGACGAGGCCCCCGGACGCACCGTGCCCGCCACCAGCTACCTCTCGCCCGACGAGCTGCGCTGGGCCGGTGACCGCATCGGCGCCATCTCGGGCTCCTTCGCGGCCCGCGTGGTCGGGCAGGCCCGCCTGCAGGAGACCCTGCTCATCGCGCTGCTCACCGGCGGTCACGTGCTGCTCGAGAGCGTGCCGGGCCTGGCCAAGACGACGGCCGCCCAGACGGTCGCGCAGGCGGTCGGTGGCCGGTTCCACCGCATCCAGTGCACGCCCGACCTGCTGCCGAGCGACATCGTCGGCACGCAGGTCTACAACCAGCACTCCGGTGCCTTCGAGACCCAGCTCGGCCCGGTCCACGCCAACTTCGTGCTCCTCGACGAGATCAACCGCAGCAGCGCCAAGACGCAGTCGGCGATGCTCGAGGCGATGCAGGAGCGGCAGACCTCGATCGGCGACAAGAGCTACGCGCTGCCCGACCCGTTCCTCGTCCTCGCGACCCAGAACCCGATCGAGCAGGAGGGCACCTACCCCCTGCCCGAGGCCCAGCTGGACCGCTTCATGCTCAAGGACGTCCTCGACTACCCGTCGCCGGCCGAGGAGGCCGAGGTGCTGCGGCGCATCGACGCCGGGGTGTACGCCCGGCCCGGCGCGCCGGTCTTGTCGACCGACGACGTCCGGCAGCTGCAGGGTCTCGTGTCGCGCGTCTACATCGACCCGGCGATCGTCAACTACGTCGTCGGCATCACGTACGTGACGCGCCACCCGCGCGACTACATCGAGCCGCGCCTGGCCGCCTACGTCGACTTCGGCGCGAGCCCGCGGGCGAGCATCGCCTTCACGAGCGCGGCCCGGGCGCGGGCCCTCATCGACGGCCGCAACCACGTCGTCCCCGACGACGTCAAGGCGCTGACGCACCGCGTCCTGCGCCACCGCGTCACGCTCGGGTTCGAGGCCGCGGCCGACGAGGTCCCGGTCGAGCGCGTCATCGACGCCATGGTGGGCGGGATCCGCACCCCCTGACCGGGGCGGGAGCCACCATGCCGACGATGCTGCTGACCCGGGTGAAGAGCAAGCTCTTCGTCCACGCCCGCCGGCGGTCGCGCAGCCTCCTCGAGGGCGAGTACGCGTCGGTGTTCCACGCGCGCAGCCTCGACTACGACGACCTGCGGGCCTACGTGCCGGGCGACGAGGTGCGCGACATCGACTGGAAGGCGACGGCGCGCCACCAGGCGCCGCTCGTCAAGCGCTACGTGGCGACCCGCAAGCAGAACCTGCTGCTCGTCGTCGACACCGGGCGCGGGATGGCCGCGACGACCCGCAGCGGCGAGCCGAAGAAGGACGTCGCGATCGCGGCGGCCGGGCTCGTCGGCTACCTCGCCCAGCGGCACGGCGACCTCGTCGGGCTCGTGCGCGGCACGGCGTCCACGACCGTGCAGCACGAGCTGCGGGGGAGCGAGGCCCACCTCGAGCTGCTCCTGCGGGCGGTCGACGCCGCCACCCGGCTCGACGGCGACCAGAGCAACCTCGCGACCCAGCTGCGGTGGATCGTGCGCCACGTCCGTCGCCGGCTCGTGCTCCTCGTCGTGGCCGACGACCGCGACCTCGACCCTGCGCTCGACGACCTCCTGCGGCGGTTGCACGTGCAGCACGAGATCCTCTGGCTCACGGTCGAGGACGCCGACCCGACCGTCGTCGAGGGGGACCGGACCACCTACGACGTCGCCGACACCTACACGCTGCCGACCCTCGTGCGGCTCGACCCGAGGGTTCGCGCGGCCTATGCGCGGACGGTCCAGGAGCGCGTGCACCGCACCGCGACCCTGCTCGACCGGCGCGGCATCAACCACGCCCGGCTCGGCTCGAGCGACGAGGTCGTGCCGACGGTGTTCGCCCTGCTGGAGAGGCAGCGCCGTGCACGTCGCTGACCCGCCGCCGCCCGGCTTCTACGCCCCCGACCCGTACGCGTCGCGGTGGCTGTGGCTGGGCATCGCGGCCCTCGTGCTCGTCGCGCTCTGGTACGCGTGGGTCATGTGGTCGACGCGCCGGCGCCGCCTCGTCGTGCCGCCACGCATCACCGCCGACCGCCTGACGCGGCTCCGAGCCGACTACACCCACCAGATCGACGTCGTCCTGCGTCGAGCCGCGGTGGGGGAGATCACCCAGCGGCGGGCCCACCAGCAGCTGAGCGTCCTCGTGCGCCACTTCGTCCAGGAGGTTTCCGGCGTCCACGCCCCGACGATGACGCTGACCGAGCTGACGGAGTCGGGGGAGCGGTTCACCCCCGTCTCGCACGTCGTGGGCCGCCTCTACCCGGGCGAGTTCGCCCCGCTCGCCACGCAGACCGTGGCCGGGGCCGGCGAGGTGGCGAAGCAGGTGGTCGCGCGATGGGCCTGACCTCCCTCGACCTCAAGTGGCCGGCCGTGCTCACCGTCGGACTGCTCCTCGCGGCAGCTGCCGCGCTGGCCGTGTACCGGCTGCGGGTGCGTCGCACCGCGCGCGCCGGGGCGGCCGTGGCCAACTCGCGGGCCCTGACCGAGCTGCCGGAGTTCCGGTGCGCCCTGCGCACGCACCGGGTCCGCATGGGCGTGCTCACGGGCAGCGCAGCCCTGCTGGCGTGCGCGGCCCTGCTCGGGGCCGCACGCCCCCTCGACACCACGATCGACAAGCCGCAGACGCGCTCCCGCGACATCATGCTGTGCCTCGACATCTCCGGCTCGATGGCCTCCTACGACGCCGAGCTCGTGGCGACCTTCAAGACGCTCGTCAGCAGCTTCCAGGGCGAGCGCATCGGCCTCGTCATCTTCAACTCCTCGGCCGCGACGGTCTTCCCGCTCACCGACGACTACGACTTCATCAACGACGAGCTCAACACGGCGGCCGACGCGCTCGGCGGCGACCCCGACCAGGAGTCGTTCTTCGCCGGGACGTTCAACGGACGCGGCACCTCCCTCATCGGCGACGGCCTGGCGACCTGCGTGTCGAGCTTCGACCGCGTCGACCTCCAGCGCGCGCGGTCCGTCGTCTTCGCCACCGACAACCACGTCGCCGGACGCCCGATCATCGACCTCCCCGAAGCCGGTGAGCTGGCCAAGGCCAAGGGCGTGCGCGTCTACGGGCTCAACCCGGAGGAGGACGGGCCGGACGACGAGGCCGCCGAGATGCGCGAGGTCGTCACGGGCACGGGCGGCCAGTACTACCCGATGGGCGACCCGTCGGCCATCAAGGGCATCGTCGGGTCGGTCCAGGCCCAGGAGGCCACCATCATCGACTCCGCGGCCCGGGCGCTCTACTCCGACAACCCGACCCTGCCGATCCTCCTCGCCGGTGTGGGGCTCGTCGGGGTCGTCGGGGCCAGCCGGAGGTGGTCGACGTGAGCCTGCTGCCCGTCCTGCCCTGGCCGGTCCTGCTCGTCCTCGTCGTGGCGGCCCTGGCGGCCGTGTGGTGGAACCCGTCGTCCCGGGCGATGCCGGGGGAGTCGCGAGCCACCCACTGGCGCCTCACGGCCGGCGTCGTCCTGCTCGGCCTCGCGGCGCTGCGTCCCGGCGTGCCCGGGGACCAGGTCGACACGACGGCCGCCAACCTCAACGTCTACTTCGTCGTCGACACGACGAGCAGCATCATCGCCGAGGACTACGGGGACGAGCAGCCGCGCCTGTCCGGGGTCGCTGCCGACATCGCCGCCATCGCGGAGCGGCTGCCCGGGGCCCGCTACAGCGTCGTCACCTTCGACCAGGCCACCCGCGTCCGGCTGCCGCTGACCACCGACACCAACGCGCTCGACGCCGCGCTCCAGACGCTCATGCCCGAGCCGTCGGAGTACTCGCACGGCTCGTCGGTCACGGAGGCCAACGACCGGCTCAAGACGCTGCTCGAGCAGGCCCGGCAGCGGACCCCCGAGCGGGGCCGGATCGTCTACTACCTCGGTGACGGGGAGCAGACGGCGCCCGACCCGCCGACGCCGTTCGCCATCGACCACGCGCTCGTCAACGGCGGTGCGGTGCTCGGCTACGGGACGAGCGAGGGAGGCCGGATGAAGTCCACCCGCTCGCGGTTCGACTCGAGCGCCTCCTACATCAAGGACCCGTCCACCGGCGAGGACGCGCGCTCGGTGATCTCCGAGCCGACCCTGCGCCAGATCGCCGACCAGCTCGGCGTGCCGTACGTGCACCGGCAGGCCGGCGACGCGGTGGACGCGGCCCTGGCCGACGTCGACCTGGACCGGTACGGCACGAGCGAGCAGGTCGAGAAGCAGAAGGTCGCGGCCCGACGCGAGCTCTACTGGGTGGCGCTCCTCGGGCTCGCCGGGGTCGCGGTGTGGGAGGTGGGCGCGGGCGCCGCCGCGCTCGCCCAGACGCGTCGACGCAAGGAGGTGGGGTCATGACCTCGCTGCTCGACCGACCGGTACCGGCCCCGGAGGAACCGCACGGTGCCGGGCGCCTCGCCACCCTGCGCACCCGGCTGTCCGGGCGGGCGGGTCGGGGCGATGCCGAGCTGCTGCCGCGACCGCCCCACGTGCGGCGTCGGCGCCGCCGGCTCGTGCTCGCCTCCTTGCCCGTCGCGGTGCTCCTCGTCCTCGTCGCGGCGCGCCTGCTGACCCTCAACCCCGTGCACGACCGCACCCTCGAGGCGTACCGGGCCGGCGACGCCGAGACCGCGATGACGTGGGCGCAGCGGCAGGGGTGGGTCAACGTCGTCGAGCAGTTCCGGGCCCCCTTCGCCGTCGGGGACGCGCACGTCCTCACCGGCCACTACGCGCTCGCTCGCCCGTGGTTCGAGCAGGCCTTCGCGCTGGTTCCCAAGGGTGGGATCGACGACTGCAAGGTGCGCGTCAACCTCGGGCTCACCTATGAGGCGCTCGGCGACGACGCCAAGGCTCGTGAGCGCACCGACGAATGGAAGCAGTTCTACGACAAGGGGATCCGCATCACCAAGGAGCGGCCGCCGCTGTGCGACGCTCCCGAGGGTGGCCAGACGGGCGACCAGCTGCAGCAGGCGCAGCAGCGGATGGAGCAGAAGAACGCCGACGCCCCACCCGACCAGGGCCAGGGAAACCAGGACCAGCCGCAGCCCGGCCCGACGCCCCAGCCGACCCCGACGCCCGACCCCGGCCGGACGCCGAGCCAGGAGCAGCAGGACTACCTGCAGGAGCAGCAGCGTCAGAACACCATCGAGCGCAACCAGCAGCAGGGGCAGAACGACCGGGTGCAGCCCGGCGACGGTGGGCAGACCTACTCCAAGCCCTGGTGACCCCCGCCCCGGGCTAGGGCTGGCTGATCGACGCGGCGGGGGAGGGGCCCGCGACGACGGTGACGCGGTACTCGTGCACCGGGACCGCCTTCTTGCCGCAGGACTCGGGACGGGTCAGCCCCGCGGCCGCCCGCTCGACGCGGAGCCGCCACACGCGTCCGTCCTCGTGGGTGACCGGGACGAGCCAGGCGTCCGGCGGGAGGGCGTCCTTCGCGCTGCCCGGGCGTGCCTCGGGGGCGCCGGCCCAGAGCGCGCTGAGGCGCGTCTCGCCGAGCAGCGCCCGGACATGGGACTCGGCGCACTGCGCCGCCGGCTCGAGGGCCGAGCGCCCGCGGTCGTGCAGCGGGCCGAGCAGCTCTTCCGGGGTGTGCCCGGTGGCGCTGGCACCGAGCACCCACTCGGCGGAGGAGTCGTCGAGACGGGCGTAGGTCTGCCCCCACGGCAGCAGCACGGCAGTCGGCGCGAACCGGTGGCCACCGGTGTGCGAGACCTCCCAGACGCGTCCCGGTGCGACCCGCCCGGCGTGGACGGCCAACGGCCGCCCGCGGACGGCGCAGCAGACGTCGCGGCGGCCGTTGGTGCACACGAGCAGCGTCGGCTCGGCCGGCTCGGCCCCGGGCAGGGACGCCCGGACCATGGCCTGGCTTCCCCGCGTCAGGGCTCCCCAGTCGAGGCCGAGCAGGTCGCCGATGCTCCGGACCGAGGCACGCAGCAGCCAGGCATCGCCCGGTCGGGCGCCCGCGTGGGCGACGAGCACGGTGCGCGGCGCGTTCGAGGCCGGGTGCCCACCGGGCTTGCGCACGAGCATGAACCGGCCGCCGGCCTGCGCCGTCCGACCGTCGAGCTCGGCG
>JAEWFB010000417.1 GCA_023389095.1 Actinomycetes bacterium | reverse complement strand
GCGTGCACGGTGCCCCCGTGGGCCGCGACGTGCCGCTGCACGATCGCCAGGCCCAGACCGACGCCCTGACCGGGATCGCCACCGGCGCGGGCGAACCGGTCGAACACGCGGGTCCGCTGCCCGGCGTCGATGCCGGGGCCCGCGTCGTCGACGACGATGCGGGCCACGTCGCCGACACGCTCGACCAGCACCTGCCGGCAGCCGCCCCCGTGCGACTCGGCGTTGCCCACGAGGTTGGCGACGACCCGTTCGAGGCGCCGCTTGTCGACGGCGACCACGAGGTCGGCGCCCTCGGCGACGTGGGTCACCGGGCGCCCCGCCGCGGCGTCGGCGGCCCGACGCGTCAGCTCGCCGACGTCCGCCCGTTCGAGGACGAGCCCCTCCCCCGCGTCGTGGCGCGAGATCTCGAGCAGGTCGACGACGAGCGTCCGGAACCGGTCGAGGTCGTCGGCGAGCAGGTCGACCGGCTCGCGGACCGAGTCGGGCAGCAGCGCCTTCCGGTTGGTGATGACCTCCATCGAGTTGAGCATCGTCGTCAGCGGCGTGCGCAGCTCGTGGCTGACGTCGACGGCGAACCGGGAGTCGGCCCGCACCCGGTGCTCGAGCTCGTTGACGGTGCGGTTGAACGACGCGGCGAGCGGGTCGAGGTCGGGGTCGCCGCGGGGGACGAGCCGGGCATCGAGGCGGCCCCCGGCCACCTCGCCGGCGACGCGCGTCAGCTCGGTCAGGGGCCGCAGGGCGACCCCGCTCGCCCGCCGGCCGAGGGCGGCTCCGACGAAGGTCGTGGCCACGGCCACCGAGGCGAGGACCCACGCCATCGTCGTCAGCGTCTGGTCGAGCTCGACGAGCGAGAACAGCTCGAAGACCGCGTCGCCCGGGCGGTCCAGAGGCATCGCGACGACGAGGTAGAGGCCGCCGTCGGCGTCGACCCGCTGCGTCGCGCCCTCGCCGTGCGAGGCCGTCGCGAGGAGCGAGTCGGGGATCGCCCCGGGCGCCAGCTCGGACTTCGTCCCGTACCAGCGGCCGTCGACGAACGCGACCGACGCGGCGGCGTCGTTCGAGGGAAGGCCGCTGACGACCGAGGCCGGCGTGGCCCCGGGCCGGGACAGGCCGCCCTCGAGCGAGGCCCGGTCCAACGCCGTCTCGGTGATGGCCACCTGCTCGCGCTGCGCGAGCAGGTAGCGCGACACGACGACCCAGGACACGACCGAGAGCAGCGCCGAGATGGCGAGCGCCAACAGCCCGAACGACAGCTCGAGGCGAGCTCGGAGCGACAGTGAGCGCCACGGCCGGGCCCGGCGGCGTGGGCGCGAGACGCTTTGCGCCGCAGGCACGTTCGCCGTCCTCAGCCTGCGAGCCGGTACCCGAGACCGCGTGCGGTGACCACGTGGCGGGGGTTGGCCGGGTCGCGCTCCACCTTGGTGCGGAGGCGTCTGATGTGCACGTCGACGATGCGGCTGTCGCCGAAGTAGTCGTAGCCCCAGACGCGGTCGAGCAGCTGCTCGCGGCTGCAGATGCGGCCCTCGGCGGTGGCGAGCTCGACGAGGAGCCGGAACTCGGTGCGGGTCAGCCCGACCGTCGTTCCCGCGAGGGTCACGACGCCCTCCTCGACGCCGATGACGAGGTCGCCGGAGACGATCTGGCGCGGGGCGCGGCCACCGAGCAGCGGCTCGGTGCGTCGCAGCAGGGCGCGGATGCGTGCGGCGAGCTCCTTGGCGACGAGCGGCTTGGTGACGTAGTCGTCCGCGCCGGACTCGAGCCCGGCGACGACGTCGTGGCTGTCGGTGCGCGCCGTGACCATGATGACGGGCACCTCGCTGCCGCGCCGCACCTCGCGGCACACCGAGAACCCGTCGCGGTCGGGCAGCATGAGGTCGAGCAGCACGACGTCCGGCTCGCCCTCGGCAAGCCGCTCGAGGCACTGGCGGCCGTCGGCGGCCTCCAGCACCGTGAAACCCTCGTCCTCGAGAGCCAGTCGCAGGACGCGCCTGACCCGGGCGTCGTCCTCGACGAGCAGCACCCGTCGCCCCATGGCGCCAAATATACGACCGCGGCAGGCGAGGTTTCGGTGGACGCGGCGTCCGTGACGTCCGCGTGACCACCGCGACGTCCTGTGTGACGGTCACTTTGCGATCTCGTGACATCGCCGTCGACGCCGTCGGCCCGGGACCCCCGCCTGCCTAGCGTGGCGACGACGGCCGCCCGACCACCGGCGGCCGCACCGGCCCGCGGTCGGTGACCCCGACACCAAGGGAGAACGAGATGCCACACAGGACGTGGTCCGTGGGGGCCATGGCGGCCGTGACCGCCGGCTGTCTCACGCTCGCCGCCTGCACCTCGAGCGGCGGAACAGGCGGCACCTCGACCGGCGCCGGCGGGGGCTCCTCGGCGACACCGGTCAAGGGCGGCACCCTCAACATGCTCGGTAGCGGTGACGTGGACTACATGGACCCGAACATCAGCTACTACTCGATCGGCTACCTGGCCCTGCGCGAGTGGAGCCGGCAGCTGTTCACCTACCCGGCGCTCGACGGCCAGACGACCAAGCCGGTGCCCGACCTCGCCGAGTCGATGCCGACCTCGGGAAGCGGCATCAGCCCGGACGGCAAGGTGTACACGATCAAGATCCGCTCCGGCGCGAAGTGGAACACCACACCGGCCCGTCAGGTGACGGCGGCCGACCTGGTGCGTGGCGTCAAGCGCACCTGCAACCCGGTCCAGCCGTTCGGCGGCCTGCCCGACTACGAGAACCTCATCGTCGGGTTCAAGGCCTTCTGCGACGGGTTCGCCAAGGTCGGCAAGACGCCATCCGCCATCGCGTCCTACATGGACAAGACCCCGCTGCCCGGCGTCGTCGCCAAGGACGACCTCACCGTCGTCTTCACGCTGAACAACCCGGCCAGCTACTTCCCGGACATGCTGACCCTCCCGGCCTTCTCGGCGGCCCCCAAGGAGTGGGACGCCTACCTCCCGGGGAGCGCCGAGCTGGGCCAGCACACCCTGTCGGACGGCCCCTACCAGATCGACTCCTACACGCCGACGAAGAGCATCAACTTCAGCCGCAACCCCGCCTGGGACGGCGCGACCGACCCGGTGCGCAAGGCCTACGTCGACAAGATCGTCATCAACGAGACCGTGACCCAGGACTCGACGCAGCAGCAGCTGCAGACCGGCACGCCGAGCGCGGACATGGAGTTCGACAACTTCCCGCCGCCCTCGCAGCTGCCGGCCCTCATCGCCAAGAAGGACCCGAACCTGACGATCGGCCCGTCGGCGTCGTCCAACCCGTACATCGTCTTCAACACGGCCTCGCCCAACAACAACAACGCCATGCAGAACGTCAAGGTGCGCCAGGCCATCGAGTACGCCCTGAACCGGACGAACATCATCCAGGTGCTCGGCGGCCCGAACCTCAACGAGGCCCTGAGCCACGTGCTGCCCTCGAACATCGTCGGCGGTGAGCAGAACTTCGACCTCTACCCGTACGACGCCGCCAAGGCCAAGCAGATGCTGGCCGCGGCCGGGTTCCCCAACGGGCTGACGCTCAAGATGCTGTACCGGAACGCCTCGGAGGGCAGCAGCAAGACGTTCCAGACGGCGCAGCAGGACCTCTCCAAGGCCGGCATCACGCTGCAGGGCGTGCCCTCGCCGAACGCGGACTTCTACACCAAGTACCTGCAGGTGCCCTCGGTCGCCAAGCGCGGCGTCTGGGACATCGCGACAGCCGGCTGGGGCGCCGACTGGTACGGCAACGCGGCCCTGTCGTTCTTCAACCCGCTGTTCTCCGGCGCTCCCTCGTTCCCGCCCAACGGCAGCAACTTCGGCCTCTATGAGAACCCGGGCACGAACGCGCTCATCCAGCAGGCCGCGGAGGCACCCACGCAGGAGGGCGCAGCCACCCTGTGGGCCAAGGCCGACCAGAAGGTCATGGAGGACGCGCCCTTCTTCCCCATCACCAACCCGAAGCAGGCCAACTACCACGCGGCCCAGGTCATGAACCCGGTCTACGTGCCGGCGCTGCAGAACTACGACCCGACGAACGTGTGGCTGACCGCCGACAAGCAGGGTGGCTGACGGCCCCTCGAACCCGAGCGTCACTCCCCCCACCCGCCATCCCCGTGGGCCCCTTCCGGGCCCACGGGGAAACCCCCGGAAAGGCGATCCGATGGCCCTGCTCGAGGTACGTGACCTGTCCGTCTCCTTCGCCACGCCGGACGGCGTCGTCAGAGCCGTGCGTGGCCTGTCCTTCGACGTCGAGCGTGGCACGACCCTTGCCATCGTCGGGGAGTCGGGCTCGGGCAAGAGCGTCGCGACGCAGACGATCACCGGGCTGACGCGGGGGGCGCGGGTGTCCGGCTCGGCGAAGTTCGACGGCGTCGAGCTGCTCGGGGCGCCGACCAAGACCCTCCAGCGCATCCGCGGCGCCCGCATCGGGATGATCTTCCAGGACCCGCTCTCGAGCCTGCACCCGTACTACACGGTGGGCTGGCAGATCGTCGAGATGATCAAGGCGCACCGGCCCGACACCGCGACCGCGACGGCCCGGGCCCGCGCGGCCGAGCTGCTCGCCCTCGTCGGGATCCCCAACGCGGCCGGGCGGCTCGACGACTACCCGCACCAGTTCTCCGGCGGCATGCGCCAGCGCGTCATGATCGCGATGGCGATGGCCCTCGACCCGGCACTGCTCATCGCCGACGAGCCGACGACGGCGCTCGACGTCACCGTGCAGGCACAGGTGCTCGGGGTGATGCGCCGGCTCCAGGAGGAGTTCGGCACCGCGATCGTCCTCATCACCCACGACCTCGGCGTCGTCGCGCAGATGTCCGACGACGTCGTCGTCATGTACGCCGGCCGTGCCATGGAGCGTGCCCCGCGCCGGACCCTCTTCTACCTCGGCCACCACCCCTACACCCGCGGGCTGCTCGCCTCGCTCCCGGCCCAGGGCGGCACCCGCGCGCGCCTGACGCCGATCGGCGGCACCCCGCCCTCGCTCATCGAGCCACCGACGCGGTGCCCCTTCGCGCCGCGCTGCCCGCACGCGTTCGACCGGTGCTGGCACGAGCTGCCGAGGCTCGAGCCCGTCGCCAACGACCCCGACCACACGTCGGCGTGCTTCCTGCCCAAGGACAGCGAGTCGCTCGCCCTGGCCGGCACCCCGGACCGCCGCTCCCCCGACCGGCAGGAGGAGCCGGCATGACCGCGAACCCCGAAGCCCCGGCGGCCACGACGGCCCCGCGCTCCCCGGGCGCGCCGCTGCTCACCGTCGACCACGTGTCCAAGACGTTCCCGGTCCACTCCGGCGGGTGGCGGCGCGGCAACGCGTCGGTGCATGCCGTCGACGACGTGTCGCTCGAGATCCGTGCGGGCGAGACGCTCGGGCTCGTCGGCGAGACCGGCTGCGGCAAGTCGACCCTGGCCCGGTGCATCGCGCGCCTCTACGAGGTGACCGAGGGAACCGTCGCCTACGACGGTCGCGACGTCACCCACCTCCAGCGGCGCGACCTGCGTGCCGTCCGCCGCGAGGTGCAGATGATCTTCCAGGACCCGTACGGCTCGCTCAACCCCCGGCGGCGCGTCGGGTCGATCATCGGCGACCCGTTCGTCATCCACGGGATCGGGTCGGGGCGCGACACCAAGCGCCGCGTCCAGGAGCTCATGGAGCGCGTCGGGCTCAACCCCGAGCACTACAACCGGTTCCCCGCGGAGTTCTCCGGCGGTCAGCGCCAGCGTATCGGCGTGGCCCGGGCGCTCGCCCTGCAGCCGCGCCTCGTCATCTGCGACGAGCCCGTCTCCGCCCTCGACGTGTCGATCCAGGCACAGGTCATCAACCTGCTCATCGACCTGCAGGACGACTTCGGCCTGACGTACCTGTTCATCTCGCACGACCTGTCCGTCGTCCGGCACGTCAGCGACCGCATCGCCGTCATGTACCTCGGCAAGGTCGTCGAGATCGCCCCGACCGAGGACCTCTTCTCGACGGCGCGCCACCCGTACACCCGGGCCCTGCTGTCGGCGCTGCCGATCCCCGACCCCGACGTCGCGGACAGCCGCAACCAGACGATCCTCGTCGGTGACCTACCCTCCCCCACCGACCCGCCGCCCGGCTGCCACTTCCACACCCGCTGTCCCCGCGCCCAGGCCGACTGCTCCGCGTCCGTGCCACCGCTCGAGTCGGTGCTCGACGACCCGCCGGAGCACCGCACGGCCTGCTTCCACCCCCTGGCCGCCGGCGAGGAGCTCGTGGGCGACGCCTCCGCGCTCCCCGACCCCTCGGCCCACCCCGGCGCCGTGGACACCAGCGGCACCGACGCCCCGACGACCACAGGAGGTGACGAGCAATGAGCGGCATCCTGCCCACCCCGATCTCCAGGGAGGACGAGACTCCCGAGCCGCCGACCTCAGGAGACGAGCGAGGGGGCACCGAGAAGGCCATCGAAGGGCGCAGTCCGTGGCTGCTCGCGTGGCAGCGCCTGCGCCGCGACCGCGTCGCCATGATCTCCCTGGTCGTCATCGTGCTGATCATCCTCATGGCGATCTTCGCGCCGCTCGCGACGGTGATCACCGGCCACCCGGTCAACGAGCAGTACCGGCAGACGGGCCTGACCCCGGACGGCCTGCCGACCCCGCCGTCCAGCGAGTTCTGGCTCGGCACCGACGACCTCGGCCGCGACATCTTCGTGCGGATCGCCTACGGCGCGCGGATCTCGCTGCTCGTCGGGGTCGTGGCGACGGCGCTCACCGTCGTCATCGGCGTCATCGTCGGGCTCGCCGCCGGCTTCCTCGGTGGCGTCGTCGACACGCTGCTCGCCCGCCTCATCGACGTCGTGCTCTCGATCCCCTTCATCCTCGTGGCCGTGGCGCTCGTGTCGATCACCGGTCCGAGCCTGCTCGTGACGGTGCTCGTCATCGGCTTCTTCAGCTGGGCCTCGGTCGCCCGCATCGTCCGCGGTCAGGTGCTCTCGCTGAGGGAGCGCGAGTTCGTCGAGGCGGCGCGCTCCCTCGGGGCCTCGGACAGCCGGATCATGTTCGTCGACATCATGCCCAACGTCCTCGCCCCCGTCATCGTCTACGCCTCGCTCCTGATCCCCGTCGTCATCATCGTCGAGGCGACGCTGAGCTTCCTCGGACTCGGCCTCCCACCGCCCACGGCCGACTGGGGCGGCATGATCAGCGACTCGCAGAACTACTACACGGTGGCCTGGTGGTTCGTCGTCTTCCCCGGCCTCGCGCTGCTCGTGACGACGCTGGCCTTCAACCTGTTCGGCGACGGTGTCCGCGACGCCTTCGACCCCCGCGCCGACCGGATCACCGCCGAGGTCTCGTCCACCACCATCGAGGTCGAGGCCGGCACCGTCGAGAAGGCCACGGAGTAGGAGGCGGAGATGGCTCGGTTCCTCGTACGCCGCATCGCGCTCGGCGTGCTCGTCATGTGGCTCATCACGGTCGCGGTGTTCGCCCTGTTCTTCGTCGCGCCCAACAACGTCGCACGCACGCTCGCCGGGCGGCAGGCGACCCCGGAGACCGTCGCGCTCATCTCGCACCGGCTCGGACTCGACCAGCCGGTGTGGAAGCAGTACCTCGACTTCCTCGGCAAGGCCCTGCACGGCGACCTCGGCTACGACTACTACCACCAGGTGCCGGTCACCGAGATCATCGGCGCGGCGCTGCCCATAACCCTGTCGGTCGTCGTCGGCGGCGCCATCATCTGGATCGTGCTCGGCGTGACGAACGGCGTGCTGTCGGCGATTCGGCCGCGCTCGTTCACCGACCGCTCGTTGACCGCCTTCAGCCTCTTCTTCTACTCGATGCCGACGTTCCTGCTCGGCCTGCTCTTCCTCTACTTCTTCTACTTCCGCCTCACCCTGGCCGGCATCACCTTCTTCCCCGCCGGCGGGTACGCGCCGTTGACGGACGGCTTCTGGCCGTGGTTCCAGCACATGATCCTGCCGTGGTTCACCCTCGCCCTCGTGTCCGCCGCCACGTACACGAGGCTCACCCGCGCCTCGATGCTCGACGTCCTCGGCGAGGACTACGTCCGCACGGCGCGGTCCAAGGGCATCGGCGAGCGACGGGTCATCCTCCGGCACGGGCTGCGCTCGGCCCTGACCCCGGTCGTGACCCAGTTCGGCATCGACGTGGGAGCCCTGCTCGGCGGCGTCGTCGTCACCGAGACGGTGTTCTCGCTGCCGGGCCTCGGCAAGACCGCGATCGATGCCATCAACCAGCAGGACCTGCCCGTCATCATCGGGATCGTCCTGTTCGCCTCGCTGGCGGTCGTCGTCGCCAACATCATCGTCGACATGGTGTACGCCGTGCTCGACCCACGCGTCCGGCTGCACTGACGCGGTCTGCGGTCCGAGCGGCGTGAGGAGTGTCTCGGTCGCGAGACGATTCACCGAGCCGTCTCACAGGGCGTTCGTCGGTGTGATACCAACCGAGGTGCGCCTGACACAATGACGGCTGTCCCCTCACGCCCCCTCCACCTCCCTGCATTGGACGGAAATGATCGACAGACCCAACTTCAAGTTCGCCCGCCGCGGTTACGAGCCGGAGGAGGTCGACTCGTTCATCGAGCAGCAGAACCGGACCCTCCAGGCCGCCAAGAAGGACGCCGCCGAGCGCAGCGTCGAGCTGACCAAGCTCAACGCCGCCCTCACCGACCTCCGCGGACAGCTGGGACAGCAGTCGCGGGTCATGGCCGACCTCAAGAAGAACAGCTCGCCGTCGCCGGCGCAGACCTTCGCCGACCTCGGTGAGCGGATCGCCCAGATCCTGACCCTCGCCGACCAGGAGGCCGCCGAGATCCGCGACAGGGCGCAGGCCGAGGCCGAGGAGATCCGCGAGCGGGCCACCAAGTCCGCCAACGAGCTCAAGGCGACGACGACCTCCTACGCGGAGCAGGCACGGGCCCGGGCCGACGAGGAGTCGGTGCGCATCATCGCCCAGGCCAACCGCGAGGCGCAGGCCGTGCTCGCCGAGGCCCAGAGCGTCGCGGCGGCCCAGCGCCAGGAGGCGGCCGCCGAGTACGAGAACCACCGCCTCAAGGCCTCCCAGGCCTCGGCCGAGCTCGAGGTCAAGCTCGCGGCCCGCCGCGACGCCTCCGAGAAGGAGTTCGACCAGCGTCGCCAGCAGCAGGAGGCCGCGTTCGCCGAGAGCGACTCGCGCCTGCGCCAGCTGAGCGAGCGCGCCGAGCACGACGCGCAGGAGATGCGCTCGCGCGCCCAGCGCCTGCTCGAGAACGCCCAGTCGCAGGCCGACCAGATCGTCTCCGAGGCCCGCGACCACGCCTCCCGCCTCCGCGAGGAGTCCGACCGCGAGCTGTCGGCGGCGACCGCCCAGCGCGACAGCATCACCGCGCAGCTGACCAACGTGCGCCAGATGCTCGCCACGCTCGGCGGCGGCGCGCTCATGGACAGCCTCGGCGCCGCCGACAAGCCCGCGAACGCCCAGCCGCCCGTCGAGGCGACGCCCTCTCCCGCCGAGGAGGCCATCGCCGCGGCCCAGCAGCCCGAGCCCGCTGCCGACGCGGCGGACACCGACGAGGCGACCGACGAGGACACCCAGGACGACGCTCCCGCCGCCGAGGCGACCGACGGAGCCGACGAGGCCGACGCCGACGCGTCGGACGAGGGTGACGTCGCCGAGAAGGGCGCCGAGGGCAAGGCGTCCTACGGCTCGGACCAGGC
>JAEWFB010000358.1 GCA_023389095.1 Actinomycetes bacterium | reverse complement strand
GGACGTCCGCGTCGAGGAGGGCGGTCGTCGCGCGGGAGATGGCGGACCCGGCCAGGCGGGTCAGCTCGACGAGCTGGTCCGTGATGGTGTCGAGGTCCTCGTGGAACTGGTCGCGCATGCTCTTCCTTGTCGCTAGCCGTTCTGGGCCGTCGCCGACCCTGCGTGAACACCGGGACGTCCGGCTCGTGGCCGGGTGCCCGCCGGCACGGCGCGGCCGTGGACACGTCCCGGCCTCGTCCCACCCTGCCACTGCGCGGCGCTCGACACACGGTCGACACGACCCTGTCCCGCAGAGGGTGGCACCGCTGCGTGAACGGGTGGGTTCGTGCAGGTGAACAGTCGGTTCCGCTCCTGCGTGCGGGGGACCGGCGTGGCGGGAGCACGCGTCGCCCGTGCGTACGCTTGGTGGCGTGGACCCGACGACCGCGGCAACGCTCGGTGGCATCGCCGGCCTCGCCCTCGGCGGCCTGGCGATGGTCGCCGTGCGCCTCTCGGACCGTTCGGCCGCCGCCGAGGAGGTCCTGGCTCCCGAGCCGACGCTGCCGCCCGGGGTGGCCGACGTCATCGCCGTGCTGCGCTCGAGCGGCATCCTGCTCGACGCGTCCGACCGCGTCGTCAACAACTCGCCGGCCGCGGTGGCCCACGGTCTCGTGCGCGGGCACGAGGTCGTGCACGCCGAGCTGCTCGACCTCGCTCGCGCCGTGCGGCGCGACGGCGTCATCCGCGAGGCCGAGCTCGCCCTGCGCAAGGGGATCGGCGAGGGCCGCATCGTCGTGTCGGCGCGGGTCGCGCCGCTCGGGGCCAACCACGTGCTCCTCCTCGTCGAGGACCGCACCCAGGCCGCGCGCGTCGACGAGATCCGCCGCGACTTCCTCGCCAACGTCAGCCACGAGCTCAAGACGCCGGTCGGCGGCATCGCCCTGCTCGCCGAGGCCATCCGCGACGCCCACGACGACCCGGAGGCCGTGGCGCGGTTCGCCACCCGCATCGGTGTCGAGTCGACCCGTCTGACGCGCCTCGTCAAGGAGATCGTCGAGCTGTCGCGCCTGCAGGGCGCCGACGTCATCAAGGATCCGCAGCTGACCGACGTCGGGGCCTGTGCCGAGGACGCCGTCGAGCGCAGCCGGCTGCTCGCCGAGGAGCAGGGCATCTCGCTGGCCTGCTCCGTCGAGCCGGGCTGCGAGGTGTGGGGCGACGCCGAGCTCGTCACGACCGCCATCAGCAACCTCGTCGGCAACGCCATCGCGTACTCCGACCGCGACACCCGGGTCGGTGTCACGGTGCAGCACACCGCGGCCGGGCTCGTCGACGTGTCGGTCACCGACCAGGGCCTCGGCATCGCCCCTGACGAGCAGGCGCGGATCTTCGAGCGCTTCTACCGCGTCGACACCGCCCGCTCGCGAGCCACCGGCGGCACGGGCCTGGGCCTCGCGATCGTCAAGCACGTCGCCGACAACCACGGCGGGCACGTGCGGGTGTGGTCCGAGCCCGGCCGTGGCTCGACGTTCACCATCGAGCTGCCCGCCGCTACGGCACCGGCCGGACCGACGGCTCCCGGGCCGGTCGACGTCGCCCCGGTCGACGTCGCCGCCCCCGTCGCCGCCCCCGTCGACGCCGTCCCGTCCACCGGAGCGGCACCGCGCGCGACATCGGTCGCGGCGCCGGACGCGCCCGTGCCGGAGACCTCCCCAGCACCCACCCGCTCGACCGAGTTCCCCTCACCCACCGTCGCCTGAGTCGCCTGATCCCGAAGAGGACCCCCTTGAGCCGCATCCTGATCGTCGAGGACGAGGTCTCGTTCTCCGACCCGCTCTCCTACCTGCTGAAGAAGGAGGGCTACGACGTCGCCGTCGCCGAGACCGGCCCCGACGGCCTGGCCGAGTTCGACAAGAACGGCGCCGACCTCGTCCTGCTCGACCTCATGCTGCCCGGCCTGTCGGGCGTCGACGTGTGCCGGGCCCTGCGCCAGCGCTCGTCCGTGCCGGTCATCATGCTGACCGCCAAGGACAGCGAGATCGACAAGGTCGTCGGCCTCGAGATCGGTGCCGACGACTACGTCACCAAGCCGTACTCGAGCCGTGAGCTGCTGGCCCGCGTCAAGGCGGTGCTGCGCCGCCTGACCGAGCCCGAGGACCTGCTGCCCTCGACCCTCGAGGCCGGACCGGTGCGCATGGACGTCGAGCGCCACACCGTCAGCGTCCGCGGTGAGACGGCGTCCCTGCCGCTCAAGGAGTTCGAGCTGCTCGAGATGCTGCTGCGCAACTCCGGTCGGGTGCTGACGCGCATGCAGCTCATCGACCGCGTGTGGGGCAGCGACTACGTCGGCGACACCAAGACCCTCGACGTCCACGTCAAGCGGCTGCGCGCCAAGATCGAGCCCGACCCGGCGAACCCGGTGCACATCGTCACGGTGCGCGGACTGGGCTACAAGTTCGAGGCGAGCTGACCCGCTGACCCCTGCCAGGTCATCGACGCGCCCCGCAGACCGCGAAGGCCGCCCCGCAGGGGGGGGGGGGGCCTTCGGTGCGTCGGTGGTGCTGAAGCCCGGTGGCGGGGGAGTCGGTCAGCCGCCGGTCGTGCTCGTGGTGGTGGGCGTGGCCGTGTCGGTCGGCGTCGGCGTCGGCGACACGGCGCCGGTGGACGCTCCGGTGGGGGGCGGCGTCACGGTCGAGTAGTAGAGCTCCGGCGGCAGGACCGGCACCTGGGCGACGGTCGTGCCGCCGGTGCTCGAGGTGATGGTGACGGGGACGAGCGTGCCCGGCTTGGCCGTGACGCCCGAGAGCTCGAGGCCCTTGGTGGCGAGGTCGACCTGCTCGCGCGGCCCGAGGGAGACCTCGGAACCGGACGGCGCGGTGGCAGCGCCCTGAGCGGCCTGCGGCTGGAACTTGACCGTCATCTGGTCGGTTCCGAGGTTGATCGCCGAGCCGGACACGACCGCCGGGCCGTTCCCCTCCCCGACGAGGACGAGGTTGCGCACCGCGAGCTGGCCCACGTCGGCGGGGACGCCGTCGGCGGGCACGTAGGCGACGTTGGTCTGGACCGGGGAGTTGACCTGGCACCCGGCCGTCACGGCGGCGAGGGCGACGCCGGCGACGAGCGCCGAGACACGGCGACGCACGGGGGTCTGCACGAGGAATCGACGCTTCACGGGGCACAGCCTACCGGCGGCCCGCCGGACGTCGCGGCGGGACCCGCGTCGACCCGCGGCTCGGCGGCCTTGTGGCGCAGGGCCGGAGCGGGCGCCGATCGGTCGACCAGGTCCGGCAGAGGGCATGTAAGCGCTCGCGCGATGCATGTGAAAGGCGGTTCTGTCAAGATGTCAGGAAGGGCGGATGGATGACCAACTGTGGCTCTGACCTGCGCAGATGCCAGATCCTGAGATCGCGATGTGCGCCTCTTCGTGATAATCTGGAGGTCGCGAAAGGGGAAAACAGCACATGGTTTTCAAGGTCGGCGAGACGGTCGTGTACCCCCACCACGGGGCGGCACTGATCGAGGAGATCAACACACGCACGATCAAGGGAGAGGACAAGCTCTACCTGAAGCTCAAGGTCGCCCAGGGCGACCTCACGATTGAGGTGCCCGCGGAGAACTGCGACCTCGTCGGCGTCCGAGACGTCGTCGGCCAGGAGGGCCTGGACCGGGTCTTCGAGGTCCTGCGCACCCCGCACACCGAGGAGCCCACCAACTGGTCCCGCCGCTACAAGGCGAACCTCGAGAAGCTCGCCTCCGGCGACGTCATCAAGGTGGCCGAGGTCGTGCGCGACCTCTGGCGTCGCGACCAGGACCGCGGCCTCTCGGCCGGCGAGAAGCGGATGCTCGCCAAGGCCCGTCAGATCCTCGTCTCCGAGCTCGCGCTCGCGGAGAAGACCGACGAGGACAAGGCCGAGTCGATCCTCGACGAGGTCCTCGCCTCCTGACGGCGAGCCTCATCCTGAACGGCA
>JAEWFB010000658.1 GCA_023389095.1 Actinomycetes bacterium | reverse complement strand
CCGTCGAGCAGCAGGGCCAGCGAGCGTGCCAGTGCGTCGGGGTCGGCGGCGCCGGCCTCCACGGCGAGGCCGCGGATCCACGCGAGAACGGCCTGCTTGTGCGCCACGGTGCGCTGGTGCACCGGGGAGTCCGGCAGGGTCTCGGCGGCGGCGTTGATGAAGGCGCACCCGCGGTACCCGTCGCGGCGGCACGCCGTGCCGAGCGCGTCGAAGAGGCCGACGAGCCGGTCGGCGGGGGCCGGCCCGGCCGCCTCGGCCGCCGCCTCGAGCTGACCGGTCCAGACGCGGTCGACCCGGTCGAGGTAGGCGAGCACGAGCTCGTCCTTGGCCGGGAAGTGCTTGTAGAAGGTCGCCTTGGCCACCCCGGACTCGGCGATGATCAGGTCGACGCCGACGGCCCGGATGCCTCGGGCGTAGAAGAGGCCGAAGGCGGTGTCGAGGATGCGGTCACGGGCAGGTACGGCAGGCACGCCTTGATGATAGACAGACCTGTCTGTTAGCGTCCATGCCTGCAGGCAGACAGACCTGTCTACCCATCAGCCTCGACACGACAGAAAGACTCCCCATGGACATCGCAGTACTCGGCACCGGCATGGTCGGTCAGGCCCTCGCCGCGGGCCTGACCCGCATCGGCCACTCGGTCACCGTCGGCACCCGCGACCCGCAGGCGACCCTGGCCCGCACCGACACCGACGGCATGGGCAACCCGCCCTTCGCGGCGTGGCACGCCGAGCACGGCGACGTCGCGCTGGCGACCTTCGCCGACGCGGCCGCCGGCGCCGAGCTCGTCGTGCTGGCCGGCAACGGCTACGCCGCCCTCGACATGCTCACGGCCGCGGGCGCCGACCACCTCGCGGGCAAGGTCGTGCTCGACATCTCCAACCCCCTCGACTTCTCCGCCGGCTTCCCGCCCAGCCTCTTCGTCAAGGACACCGACTCGCTCGGCGAGCAGCTCCAGCGCGCCTTCCCCGAGGTCCGCGTCGTCAAGTCGCTCAACACCCTGACCGCCGCCCTCATGGTCGAGCCTGCGCTGCTCGGCGAGAGCACGACGGTCTTCGTCTCGGGTGACGACGCCGCCGCCAAGGCCACCGTCACCGAGCTGCTCACGGCGCTCGGTCACGACGACGTCATCGACCTCGGCGGCATCGAGACCGCCCGCGGCACCGAGATGCTACTGCCGCTGTGGCTGCGCACCATGGTCGCCCTCGGCACCGGCATGTTCAACATCAAGGTCGTGCGCTGAGGCGGGCCTCGCCGATGCGTCAGCCGTCCTGCTCGAGACGTCGCTCCAGACGCTTCTCGAGCAGGTACGCGGCGACGCCGCACGCGACGAGCACCATGAGCGGAGGCACGTACCGCATCGCGCCCTCGAGCTTCAGCCAGTCGTAGGGCGCGGTCGCGAAGGCGAAGAAGTCGAGCTCCAGCACGTACCGGAGGATCGGCAGGAGCCCGAAGACGAGCCCGACGATGCCGATGCAGTTGATGAGGAACCGGGTGCCACCACCGGCAGGCACGTCGGCCGGCCGGCCGGTCTGGCGCTCGGGAGGACGCGTCGGGCTCATGGGCCACAACCTACGCGTCCGGCCGCAGGTGCTAGAAACACGTGCATGGCCACCACTGCACTCGGAGACACCCCCGTCCACACCGTCGGCGACCTGCCCGCCGTCGGCAGCCCCGCCCCCGCCTTCACCCTGACCGGCGCCGACCTCAAGGACGTCGAGCTGCCCCAGGGCCGCCGCGTCGTCCTCAACATCTTCCCGAGCATCGACACCGGCGTCTGCGCCGCGAGCGTGCGTCGCTTCAACGCGCTCGCCGCCGACCTGGAGAACACGACCGTCGTCTGCGTCTCGGCCGACCTGCCGTTCGCGCTGCGCCGGTTCTGCGGGGCCGAGGGCATCGAGAACGTCGTCACCGCCTCGACCTTCCGGTCGAGCTTCGGCCAGGACTACGGCGTGACGATGGCCGACGGCGGGATGCGCGGGCTGCTCGCACGCACGGTCGTCGTCATCGACGCGTCCGGCACCGTCACGCACGTCGAGGTGGTGCCGAGCATCGGCCAGGAGCCCGACTACGACGCCGCGATCGCCGCGCTCGGCTGAGACTCGACGACAGCGGCATCGTCCGGGGTGACGGCGGGAGCGCCGTCGCCGCGGGCGAAGTCGCGCACCCCGCGGACGAGCACGGGCCAGCAGCCGGCGACGAGCATCCACGCCGCGACGCCCGCCATGACCGCACCGGTCGGGAACCGGTCGCTGATCGGGCCGACGAGCAGGTTGCCGAGCGGGATGGCGCTGAACGAGATGAGGATGTCCCACGACGCGACGCGAGCGAGGCGGTCGTGGGGCACGCCGTCCTGCAGCGCGGTGTCCCAGCCGACGGCGAAGAACATGAGCCCGGCGTTGGCCACGAGCCCACACACGAGGATGCCGGCAAGACTGCCGGGCCACGCGAAGGCGAGCGGGAACAGCGGGAACGCCCCCAGCGCCACGAAGGCCCACAGGAGCATCCGCCGCGGCTGCAGGCGCATCGCGAGCAGGCCGCCGAGGATGCCCCCGACCCCCTGGGCGGCGACGACGAGACCGAGCGCCCTGGCGCCGCCGAGGTCGCGGACCGCCGTCACCTCGACGAGCACGACAAGGACGCCGGTGGCGACGTGGAACATCCCCGCCGAGACCAGGCCGGTCCAGAGCCAGTCGTGACGCCGGATCTCGGCGAGGCCCTCGACGATCTCGGCGCGCACCGACGTCCGCTCGGTCCGGCGCCCGGCGCGGGCGCGGACGAGGGCGACGCTGACGGCCGACCACACGAACGTGGCCGAGTTGGTGGCGAACCCGGCGACCGGGCCGGCGTGCGCCACGACGAGACCGGCGAGCAGCGGCCCGGCGATCTGGGCCGCGGACTGCAGGAAGCTGACGGCGGCATTGGCGTCCCGGCGGCGCTCCGACGGGACGACGAGGGGCCGCAGGGACACGAAGGCCGGGAAGAAGAACGCACCGGCGCCCGACGTCACGGCGGCGAGGCTCGCGAGCAGGAGGATCGACGGGTCGCCGAGCAGGAAGGCGACCGCCGTGGCGGCGGCGGTCGCGGCGCGGACGACGTCGGCGACGACCATGATCCGGTCCGGCGCGAGCCGGTCGGCCCAGACCCCGCCGAGGAGGGTGCAGAGCAGCCGGGCGCCCATGGCCGCCGCGGCGATGACGCCGAGCTCGGAGGCGCCGCCTCCCGCGAGGACGATCGCCACCGACAGCGCGATGGGATGGAACGCGTCGCCGACCCAGGACAGCGCCTGACCCGTGACGAGGAGGCGGAAGTCGCGCACGGCGGTCAGCTGGCGGATGGACATGGTTTCGACATTAGTTAACCGTCTGACTATCTGTCAATGAACTATCAAGGAGTCATCACAACGCCGGGAGTCTGCGAGACTGACGACATGGCGAAGGCACCCCGGCAGCAACAGGACTCGGTCGACCGGCACGTCGCCCGCTGGACCGGCCTGCTCGACGGGATGGACCCGGAGGTCGAGGGCGCCGTCACCCGGATGCAGGCCATCACCAAGCGGATCAGGGCCGACGACCACGCCGCCTACGCTGACAGCGGCGACACGATCGAGGACTACTGGACCCTCCACGCCCTGCTCATCCAGCCCTACCCCGAGGAGGCGACGCCGGCCCAGCTCGCCGACGCCTGCGGCATCACGCGCGCCGCGATGACCTCCCGCATCGACCGGCTCGTGCAGCGCGGCCACGTGACCCGCGAGGTCGACCCGGTGGACCGCCGCCGCATCCTCGTCCGGCCGACCGGTTCAGGACGGACCTTGTGGGAGAAGGGGATCGAGGCCGGTCTCGCCCGCGAGAAGGCAGCCTTCTCGGCGCTCGACCCCGCCGAGCTGCGGGCGCTCAACACCCTCCTGCGCAAGGTGGTGCTGCACCTCGAGGAGGGCTGAGCCTCCTCAGCGCGTGTCGTCGTCGACCCAGTCGAGGGTGCGCTGCACGGCCTTCTTCCACTGGCGGAAGAGGCGGTCCCGCTCGGCGTAGTCCATCTGCGGCGTCCACCGATGGTCCTCGCGCCAGTTCTCACGGATCTCGTCGGTCGACTCCCAGTAGCCGACGGCGAGGCCCGCGGCATAGGCGGCACCGAGCGCCGTGGTCTCGCTGACCTCCGGCCGCACGACGTCGACGCCGAGCAGGTCGGCCTGGAACTGCATCAGGGTGTCGTTGACGACCATGCCGCCGTCGACCTTGAGCTCGGTGAGCGGCACACCCGAGTCGGCATTCATGGCATCGAGCACCTCACGCGTCTGGAAAGCCGTGGCCTCCAAGGCTGCCCGGGCGATGTGACCCTTGTTGACGTAGCGCGTCAGTCCGACGAGCGCGCCGCGCGCGTCGGGGCGCCAGTGGGGTGCGAAGAGTCCCGAGAAGGCAGGGACGAAGTAGGCGCCGCCGTTGTCGTCGACGCTCGCCGCGAGCGTCTCGACCTCCTTGGCGTCCTTGATGATTCCGAGGTTGTCGCGCAGCCACTGCACGAGCGAGCCCGTCACGGCGATCGACCCCTCGAGCGCGTAGACGGGCGGCGCATCGCCGAGGCGGTAGCAGACCGTCGTCAGCAGGCCGTTCTCGGAGGCGACGATGTCCTCGCCGGTGTTGAGGAGCATGAAGTTGCCGGTGCCGTAGGTGTTCTTGGCCGTGCCGACCTCGAGACAGGCCTGGCCGAACGTCGCCGCCTGCTGGTCGCCGAGGATCCCCGCAACGGGCACGTCGATGAGGATGCCCGGCTTGCAGGTGCCGTAGACCTCGGACGACGAACGGATCTCGGGCAGCATCGCGCGCGGGACACCCATTGCGGCACAGAGGCCCTCGTCCCACGCGAGGGTGCGCAGGTCCATGAGCAGCGTGCGTGACGCGTTGGTGACGTCGGTGACGTGGACGCCGCCGTCGGCCGCGCCGCCCGTGAGGTTCCACAGCAGCCACGTGTCGATGGTGCCCATGAGCAGGTCGCCGGCCTCGGCCCGTTCGCGCGCGCCCTCGACGTGGTCGAGGATCCATCGCACCTTGGGGCCGGCGAAGTAGGTGGCGAGCGGGAGCCCGGTGACCGCACGCCACCGGTCGGCGCCGTCGGCCGCGGCGAGCTCGTCGCAGATCCCCTGGGTGCGGGTGTCCTGCCACACGATGGCGTGGTGGATCGGTTCGCCGGTGGCGCGGTCCCACACCACGGTGGTCTCGCGCTGGTTGGTGATGCCGACGGCCGCCACGTGCGTGGCGTTGAGGTTGGCCTTGCCGAGCGCTCCACCGACGACCTGACGCGTGTTGGCCCAGATCTCCGACGCGTCGTGCTCGACCCAGCCCGCGCGGGGGAAGACCTGTCGGTGCTCGAGCTGGTCGACGGCCACGACACGGCCCCCACGGTCGAAGACCATGGCGCGGGTGCTCGTGGTGCCCTGGTCGATGGCGACGACGTGGCTGCGCTGCTCGGTCGGCATGAGCCCGACCGTACCGTGCGGGTGGCCTCGCTTCACGGTTCTGCCGTGATGCCTGTGGACAGGCTTGCGCCACAAGAACTTCCGCGTCCACAACCCTCGACGATGCCTTGATCTTGGTTCGAACACCTGTTCTAATGGAGGTAGGAGACCACCGGGAGAGAGGAGCGCGGCGATGCCCTATCTCGACGCGCTGCCCGCCTCGTCCGCGACGGGGACCCTGGCTCGGGTCCGGCGGATCCTCGCTGCGGACACGGCGCTGCGCGAGGCGCGGCGGGTCGGTGGTGCGGTGGGCGAGGCCGAGGCCGGGGCTGATGGTGGCGGGGCCGGGGTGGATGGTGGCGGGTTCCGTGACGAGCGGCTCGACGCGTGCGGGGACCGGGTGCTGTCGCAGGTCGAGGGGTTGGAGCGGGCCAAGGCGCGGCTGGAGTCCCGGCTGCTGCAGGCCTATGCGGCGTTGCACACGATCCAGGCCCAGCAGCTGGCCCGGCTGGCCACCGCGGCCCCGGTGCCACTGAGCAGCGAGCGGG